>JAESRA010000193.1 GCA_016764895.1 Phycisphaerales bacterium
CGTGGGCCTAAGGAGAATTGCCATGATCCCCCGTCCGCCGCCCCGCGAAGGCTCACTTGGATTTCTGTACCTCCCGCCTTTCCGCGTCCAAGGCTTCTCCGTCGCCGGCGAAGCCACCACCATCTCCATCCCCGAAATGGACATCTGCTTCGACATGGGCAAAGCACCACGCGCCCACCTAGCGCCCAAATACTGCATCCTCTCCCACGGCCACATGGACCACATCGGCGGACTCGCCTACTGGTGCTCACAACGAAACTTCCAAGGCATGGGCCCAGGCACCATCGTCTGCGATAAACGAATCGAAAACGATGTCAAAAGCATGATGGACGGCTTCCAAGCACTCGAACGACAAAAAACACCCTACGAACTCATCGCACTCGACGATGGCCAAGAACTCCAAATCAAAAACAACATCATCCTCCGCCCCTTCCACACCGAACACACCTGCCCATCCACCGGCTACTCCATCATCGAAAAACGAACCAAACTCAAACCAGAACTCGTCGGCCTCCCACAAGAAAAAATAAAAGAACTCAAACTACGCGGCGAGGAAATTGTAAACACCTTCGAAGTCCCAATGATCGCCTACACCGGAGACACCCTCCCAGGCCCACACCTTCTCCGCGATGATGTCATGAACGCACAAATCATCATCACCGAATGCACATTCTTCGAGAAAGACCACAAACAACGCGCCAAAACCGGAATGCACATGCATGTCACCGACATCGCCGAATGGCTCAAAGTCGCCCAATGCGAGCACATGGTCATCTGCCACATCTCCCGCCGAACACACCTAGGCCAAGCCCGCAAAGCCCTCATCGAAGCCGCCGGCAAAGAACTCTGCGAAAAAGTACATTTCCTAATGGATCACCGAACCAACCGCGACCGCTACGACATCCAAGCCGACGAAGCACAGAAGATCGAAGAAGAACTCGCCAGCCGGGCGTAATTTATTCATACAAGACTGGGTGCCCCGACTCGCATTCTTATGCGCAGTCGGGTCTTGGTTGTATTAAGTATATGAAAGACCCGACGCGCCGAAACGGCGAGTCGGGGCACCCTACAACAGAGTTAATCTTCGACCCCAAGATCACGCCTGGTAAACAACGCATAAAACAAAACCCCCGCACCCTCAATATTCTCACGCGCACCCTCCTGACGGTCGATCACACTAATAATCGCAGGCACCGTCGCCCCCATTGACCTAAGAATCTCAACCGCTTCAAGGGCCTGCCCTCCAGTCGTTGCGACATCTTCGATAAACACCATCACATCCCCCTCGTTGACTTCCCCTTCAACCTGCTTGGCGGTGCCATATTCCTTCTTGGCGTTGCGAACAAAGATCGCCGGCTTACCTGTTTCCATCGCAGCGATGGTCACCAGCGGAATCCCCCCCAGTTCCGCCCCAGCCAAGCGAGCCACCGACCCCGACGCTTCCTCAATGTCGGCAATCGTCGATGCGATCATCGGACCAAGCTTGGCAAGAATCTCAGGCTTGGTCGAGAACTTGTATTTATCAAGGTAATAGTTACTAATACGCCCACTCCGAAGCGTGAACTCCCCCCTCAGAAGCGAAGCTTCGGCAATTTGTCGGGCAAGATCAGAAGTAGGCCTGGTCGATTTGGACGAGTTCATGGCATTTCTCACTGCATGGTGTAGGAAAGTCCGGGAAATATGTCATTCAATATACGAAAAAGCTCGATTTGAACAGTTTTTTGCACGGGGCGCGTCATAATTGGCTCCCCAAGGCGTTTGGCCGTGTGAGCCCCGCCTTGGGATGAAGCATACCCCTTGGCAATGCCGATAGTGTACATTCGGCCAGGGATGGTGAATGGATGGACCGTGTGGCGGCAATCGTGCCGTGAGTCCAGACGAAAATAAACATGAACGCTTGAAGGATTCGGGAGGATCTACAGATGAAGTTGAATGCACGCCGTTGTTGGTTAATTGCTGGTCTTGCCTTTGGAGTAATGGGGAGCAGTGCCGCTGCCCAAGTCGCCCCACCGCCAACCCAGCCCGCCAAAGAAGAAACCCAATATGTACCCCCTGTCAAACAGGCAGCACCCGCCCCAACGGCTAAACCAGCCTCGCCAACAAAGGCCGGGTCAACCAAGTCCAAAAGGAACGCCGGGCAAGACGGCCTATCAAAAGCCTCGCTCCCAACAAGCACCCCATACCCAAAGCTCGCTATGAAGGGTGATGACGGCAAAATCAAACGCCTGATCGAACTCCCCGATATTCTCGCGCTGACCTCAAACCCAACAGTTGGCCCAATGTCCGCCGAAGCGATGATGCCTGTCATCTTTGGAAGACGCGCCCGATTCGAACGAATCATTGTTGACAATCTTGATCTCTACTGGCTCGTCACCGACGGCCGAATCGAGACTATGAACCTCAACGATATCAAAAACATGGCCGAAATCGCCGAAATGATCAAACCACTCGTTGGCCGCACAACCCTCTCACAAGAACTCCTCAACCGCGGCATTCTCACAAGAACCCAAGGTGGAATGAACGAGTACATTGTCAATGAATACAAGCAAGCTGTCACCGCAGAAATTCAGTTCGAATCCGAAGACCCATTGAGCGAAGTTATGCGGTTTGTGCTCAAAGACTCAATCCATGAACCATCACTGGCATACAAAGCCATGATCGCCGAAACCTCGATCAAAATCGGAAACCTTGTTCAAAAAGAAGGGTTGACCTCATCAGCAGCAATCGCGATCGCCGAGCTCCAGCGTCCGCTCAGTAAAGATGTCAAAACCCAGCAAGCCCAGCTCGCCGAGTTTGAGAACGCATTCCGGAATCTCAGTGTTGATGAAGCGATGGCCATCTTCACCTCAATGCGAAACTCCCGCAAAAACCCGGATATCTCACCGGCAATCAAACCCCTCAGTGTCATGCACAGCCGTAAGGTTGATGTCAGCGATTCAGACATGATGGAGGGCAAAATAACCTACCGCGACGGACGAGTTATTGACACGAAGAAAGCATCTGAAGCTCATAAAGCCAAGATGGAAAAACAGCATGAAGAACTCGAAAAGAAAAAGCAGGGTGCGGCCTCAGGCTCTGACGACTGATCGTCAACCCTCAACAATCAATACCACACAACACCCGGAAACTTCCGGGTGTTTTTTTATGTCATTTATATCACGAGTTCCCTTGAGGCCGCATCATCGGGAACGGAAGCACATCGCGAATTGACCGTGAATTACTCAAAAGCATCACCAATCGATCAATCCCAAGCCCCAACCCACCCGCCGGCGGCATCCCGACCTTGAGCGCATTAATAAAGTCCTCATCGTAGTTGCGGAAAGTGGATTCTTCATCATCAACCCCCGCCAATTGCTCGCGGAACTTGGCTTCCTGAATATCGGGATCGTTGAGCTCGGTATACGCCGGACCAATCTCCATGCCACCAATAAACAAATCCCACCGCTCGGCCAACGGAATCGGATTGTCCAGTGTGCCAGCCTTGGGACGCGTGAGCGGCGACAACGCCGCCGGGTAATCAACCACAAAGGTTGGTTTGGCCGGATCAATCATCGCCTCGGCGACCTCTTCAAAAAGCTCGTTGATTACAAAAATATCCGCAATAGGCGTTCCGTCTTCAGACTTGATCTTCATCCCACGCTTAACGGCCTCTTGACGCGCCCGCTCAACTTCATCAATCTCAAAACCAAGAGCATTCTTGTACAACGCGCTGTAGGTAATCTTCTCAAAATCACCGGCGTAATCAATCAAAAAATCACCAAACGGCATCGAACCCACCTCGCTACCAGTCTCGCCCCCGGCAAGCACCGCAAGCTCACGAATCAACCCCTCAGCAATCTCCATCATCGTCTCATAGTTACCAAACGCCTGATACAACTCAAGACTCGTAAACTCCGGATTATGCGATTTATCGAGCCCCTCGTTCCGAAAGTTCCGGCTCACCTCATACACCCGAGGCATCCCCCCCACAAGCAAACGCTTGAGATAAAGCTCAGGCGCGATCCGAAGAGACAGTTCAATATCAAGTGCGTTCATATGCGTAAAAAACGGCCGGGCCGCCGCCCCGCCCGCCTGGGTCTGGAGCACCGGGGTCTCAACTTCCACAAACTTCATCTCATCGAGATACCGGCGCAGCACCTGCATCATCTTGGATCGCAGCATAAACACACGGGTCGTCTCAGGATTCACCCACATATCCAAATACCGCTGGCGATACCGAAGCTCGGTATCAGTCAACCCCGCATGCTTCTCCGGCGGCGGAACCAAACACTTGCTCGCCGGAATCAATGTATCAACCCAACAAGTGACCTCTCCAGTATTGGTTCTGGTCAATGGCCCCTCAGCAATCACAATATCGCCCACATCAAGTTTCTTACCCAACGCAAATCCAAGCTCGTCGCAATCACGCTTAGATACCGCAAGCTGGAACGCATCCCTCGAATAATCCCGCAGATTAAGCCAGATCAACTTACCATTATCACGCGCCAAAACCACACGCCCAGCAACCTTCACCCGCGGACGATCATCAACCACAACCGGAAGATCAGCATCCACAGCCTCAGGATTCTCCCGCTTGGCAGCCTTGCGAGCCTGATTCGATTCTTTGTTCGCAGTGTCGGCCACTTCGTCATAAGCCCTGTGAGCATCGGCCAGCGACATCAGCCCATCAGTACGCTGCCCGTATGGGAGCATCCCAAGTTCAACAATATCGTCACGATTCGATCGCCGCTGGAGTTCAAGCCGGTGCAGGTCTTGCGACCCGTCTGCTGCTACACATTCGGAAGATTCGATCTTTGGGGTGGGGGTATCTGTACTCATCGCTGCGATGGTATTCAGCCGGAGGCGCGGGGTCTGGTTTGGACGCCAATCCGTGTATGACCGCCCTTATTTCTTCCGGCTCCCGTTATTTCTTATCACTCATGGTGAGTTCCACCTGGGTGGTCATCTCTTCGTTACAGAGCGGACGAATATCTCCGAGCTCGCCAATCATGTCGGCCATCGAAATGCCAGAAAACTGATTGATCAACAATTCAATCGACTCATCAAGCTTGCGGTGAAGCGGACACAGCGTCCCAGTATGATTCTCAAGACCCAGCGGACATACCCTGATGCGATTGATCGGATCGATCGCATTAATCACATCGAGCATCGAAATATCCTCAGCAGAACGCGTGAGCTTGTACCCACCACCAACCCCACGACGACCGGCAACAATATTTGACCGAGCCAAAAGTTGCAAAACCTTGGCCAAATAGTTCATAGGAACCTTGGTCATCGTGGCCAGCTCTGATGTCGAAACCAACCCCTCTTGTCTGTAGGCTAAACAAATCGTGGCGCGAAGAGCGTATTCAGTCGTTTGAGAGAGCAAGCGGACCTCCGTATCTATAGAACATCGAGAATAACACCGAGAATACTTCATCCACGGTTTTTGTAAAAGTCGTACACCCATATCCTATTTGAAATGATTCTCAAATACTGCTAAATAATGGCTTTTTTCATCAATTCGATTGAAATCCGCCTCTTTAACTGTCAATAACGCTCTTTAGGGCGTCCCGAGATCGATCGTCAAGCCCGTCAACCGGCACCGTATCAAGCAAATTATCAATCACAGTCTCCGGAGTCACCTGGTCGGCCTGGGCATTAAAGTTCAGCACCACCCGATGACGAAGCACCGGATGAACAATCGCGCGAATCGTCTCGACCGTCACCAGACCATCGCCCACCAGCATCGCATGGGCCTTGGCCGCATGAACAAGTGCCTCGCTGGCGCGAGGTCCAGCACCCCACGAAACATAATCCCGCACCATCTCAGGCACCGGACCCGCCTCGTTGGCCCGCGTCGAACGCACAAGCCTGAGCGCATATTTGCACACATGCTCAGGAACAGGCGTGTGCTTGATAATCTTCTGAACCTCCAAAATCCGGGCCGTATCAATCACCGACTCAACCTTCGATTCCCCCTTGGTCGCGCTCCGCTGAATAACCTCAAGTTCCTCGGCCTCGCTCGGATACCGAACCAAAATCTGGAACATAAACCGATCGAGCTGCGCCTCAGGCAGCGGATAAGTCCCCTCCTGCTCCAGCGGATTCTGCGTCGCCAGCACAAAAAACGGATCAGGCAGCACATGCCGCGTACCACCAGCCGTCACTTGCCGCTCCTGCATCGCTTCGAGCAACGCCGCCTGCGTTTTAGGAGGCGTTCGATTAATCTCATCAGCCAAAATCACACTCGAAAAAATCGGCCCAGGAACAAACCGCAACGACCGCTTACCCGTCGCCTTGTCCTCTTCGATCACCTCAGTGCCCGTAATATCACTGGGCATCAAGTCCGGCGTAAACTGAATCCGCGAAAACCCAAGTTCCATCGTCTGAGCAATCGTCGAAATCACCAGCGTCTTGGCCAACCCCGGCACCCCAACAAGCATCGCATGTCCACGCGAAAATACACACATTAAAATCTGATCAATCACATCATCCTGCCCCACAATAACCTTGGCAATCTCCGCCTTGAGCAGGCCATAGCTTTCGCGGACAATGGCAATCATCTCTTCACCGGACTGACCATCACTAATCGATTGATTTTCAGACATCAATTGCTCCTTTGAAAGAGTTTACCACAAAGATCACAGAGAAACACAGAGAAAAAAGACATGAGTAAACGGAAAGAAGTGAAATGAACATGCCATTTCTTACTTCCTCCCTCTTCTCTGTGTCCTCTGTGATCTCTGTGATCTCCGTGGTGAATCTTCTCTTCAACTCTTCAAAAAAAATGACGGCTGCACGGGGTCTCATCGCGCAGCCGCCGGGGCCGGTCCTGCATAAATACAAAACCGGCGTCGTGGTCACTGTCCTGATTGGGATTATCCCAACCTCTCTTTCAACCAATGAACTTCAAATAGGTTGCTCATCAAAAAAAGTATTTCAATCAATCCTCATCAAGCCGCTCAATCAACCGCTCGACCTTCTTCTACATTCTTCTGCATCCTTTTGCATGCTCTCAACAAAATACCGTGTCTTTGCCTTTGCCGAACGCTTCGCCCCATTCAACACCTACCCAAATGCACCTCCTGATCCGATCTATCACCATCTGGACAAATTGATAACAGAAATCATCCAAATCTCAGAGCCCCAAATGCTTGCTCCCATAAGTATTACTGACCAGTTGCCCCCTAGAGTTGCACCGCATGTCCAGATCCAGTTCCACATCCCAACCAACCGGCCAAATCCCAGGCCGAATAGAAGAACCCCCCAAAAGCCCAACCGGAACCATGTCCCTCGGAGATCACCTCGAAGACCTCAGAAAACGCCTCTTTCTCGCACTCATCGGCGTCATACCCATCTTCGTCATCGCATTCGCCTCAGGACGATACCTCCTCAACCTCCTCATCACCCCAGCACGAAAAAAACTTCTCGACGGCGGACACGGCTCATCACTCCTGGCAACAGGACCATTCGAAACCTTCGGCACCGTCGTCCACCTCGCCATCGTCGTCACACTCCTCATCGGATCGCCCTGGATCCTCTTTCACCTCTGGAAATTTGTCTCCCCAGGTCTCTACAAACACGAACGCCGCGTCGTCTACCTACTCATCCCCTTCTCAGGCATCCTCACCGTCCTGTCCATGCTCTTCCTCTACTTCGTCATCCTCCCCGTCATCCTCTCATTCTTCATCGGCTACGGCTCAAAAGTCTCAGGAAACCCAACAGTCCCCACCGCACCCATCCCCGCCGGCATCGTCATCCCCATGATCCCAATCTTAGAAGCTGACCCAGAATCCCCAACCCTGGGCATGACCTGGATCAACAAACCACTCATGCAACAACGCACCGTCGTTGCCATCGATCCCGTCGATCAATCACCCTCCATCCGCACCCTCCACCTCACCGCCGACATCGGCATCATCCAACAATACCGAATCAGCGAATACATCAAAGCCGTCCTCAACATGGGACTCGCCTTCGGCATCGCCTTCCAAACACCCGTCGTCGTCGTCATGCTCGGCTGGGTCGGTATCCTCGACCCAAGAGCCATGAGCAAATACCGCAAACACGCCATCGCCATCTGCGCCATCCTCGGCGCCTTCCTCACCCCAGCCGACCCCCTCTCCATGGTTCTCCTCGCAGGCCCGCTCTACTTCCTCTACGAACTCGGCCTCCTCATCCTCCGAATCTTCCCAATCTCCCGCGTCATCGGCGACCTCAAAGAACAACAAGACCACAACGCCACCACCCCCGAAGACCCCTCCTAATGTCCGATCAGATCAACAAGACCGATCAGTCTAATCAACCGACCAAGGTCGATCTCGAGATGATGACCCACGCCCTGACCCTCGCTCAAGAAGCCGCCGATCGCGGTGAGGTTCCGGTTGGAGCCGTGGTCTACGAAACCCAAACCGGGAAAATCCTCGGTGAGGGCTCCAACACCCGAGAGTGTGATAAAAATCCCTCCGGCCACGCCGAGTTCACCGCCATCCTCAACGCCTGCAAAAACATCAACGACTGGCGACTCAACCACTGCACCCTCATCGTCACCCTCGAACCCTGCCCCATGTGCAGCGGGCTCATCGTCAACGCCCGCCTGGGCCGCGTGGTCTACGGAGCAAGCGACCCCAAAGCCGGAGCCGTCCGATCCCTCTACCAGATCTGCGATGACAGCCGCCTCAACCACCGCTCAGCCATCATCCCAGGCGTCATGGCTCCCGAATCCTCCCAGCTCCTCAAGTCGTTCTTCAAGCAACTGAGGGCCCCCCAAAGTAAAGAGAACTGATTGGTTGACCTGGCTTCTGAGGCAAACACCTCGCGGGTCTTATCCCACACCTATCCACACAAAGCCAAATCACCCGCCCATCTCCAAATCCTCACTGGTTGGTCTTTCTTCTCTTCTATACACATCAATTAAATTAATATAGTGGTGGTAGTAATTGACGCGCCCATTTCGTGCACAACACACCAGCGGACGACCACAAACCATTTGCACGAAACGGCTTAAGACTTAATATAACTCAGGGGCATCCTGTCGGTTAACTGTCGGCAACCCACCACTGCGCTCGGACATTCGGAGCACACTCTCCAACACCCCAACCAACCCGATAAAACGAATTGGCGCCCCCGCGCGCATGCACGCGCTTATCCACGGCTTATCCACAACGATATTGGGCGCAAAAAAGAACCGCTCAAGCCGCCATTCCAGGGGGTGCCAAATCAGCCTACGAGTTGGAATCGACACGCAACCGAGATTCAATCGACAGCACATCGCTGTGGAGTGACTCATCGGTTTTACTGCGGTTGGTGACGGTCTTGACGGCGTGCATGACCGTGGTATGGTCGCGCCCCCCAAAGTGGGCACCGACTTCTTCCAGCGAGTGTCTCGTGTATTTTCGTGAGAGATACATCCCAACCTGGCGCGGAAGAGCGATGGATTTATGACGGCGTTTGCCGAGAATATCGATCCGCTTGACGGAATAAAAGTTCGTAATCTCAGTAATGATCCGGTCGATGGTTGGTTTGGTGTTCTGGGCACTTACAGCCGCAGCAAACTCCTCGCCCAACGCCTCGCGAGCAAGATCAAGGTCAATCTCCCGATCCTCAACACTGGCATACAACTGGAGTTTGGTGATATTTCCCTCAAGCTCACGGATATTGGTATCGATGTAGTGAGCAATCTCGGTAATAACAGGCTCAGGAAGCGATATTCCCCGTGCATCAGCCTTGCGCTTGATGATCTCAACCCGTGTCTCAAATCCGGGTTTCTCAATTTTGGCAACCAGTCCCCACATGAAGCGTGAAACCAACCGCTCTTCAAGATCAGGAATCTCTTCTGGCGGAGCATCCGAAGACAGGATGATCTGTTTATTGGCCTGATACAAAGCATTAAAAGTGTGAAAAAACTCTTCTTGGGTCCGGTCGCGTTTGGCAAGGCAGTGGATGTCATCAACCACCAGCAGGTCAACATCACGGAACGAATGCCGAAACTCAGCCATACGCCCAGACTGCACCGCACTCATAAACTGGGTCATGAACCCGTCACAAGACACATAGTGCAGATTAATATCCGGGTTGTCTTGAAGAATTTTGAGACAGATCGCCTGAAGCAAATGGGTCTTCCCAAGCCCAACCCCACCATGAATAAAGAGCGGGTTGTACGCATACCCAGGATTTTCTGAAACCGCAATAGACGCCGCCTGAGCCAGCCGGTTATTGGGGCCAATGACAAAATTATCAAACCCATAATCAGGATCAATAGGCAACGCGCCGCCGGTTGAAAGACGCGAACGCTCAGACTTGGCATGAATAATGGGCATGCCGTGTTGCGATTGATTGAGTTCCTGAGCCGACACACCAACTTCATCTGCCCAAATTGTAGATTTAGATCCAGAAACAGCCGGCACGCGGACTGTGCTTTTTGCCAGCAATGTGTCCTTCAAATCCTTCTTCGCCGTCACAATCGGGGATTCCCACAAATCTTGAGGCCCCAAAAAACGGACCGCAAGCAACTGCCCAGTGACATCACGCAACGAATCATTAAACGCCTCAAGACACACACGACGAAGATAATCACGGTGCATATCAGATTGAGCCCGAATACCAAAGGCACCAGAAACAATACCCAACGGCTCGAGCTCTTCAAACCACTTCCGAGCATGTTGCGGGTGCAAGCTTCGAATCTGTCCCAAGACATCTTCGAGCACGCCCCGATCAAACTGGCGATCCTGAATCCCCATTGTCGTCAATCAACCTCTCAATATGTTCACTACGCGATCAGAATGGAATTCGATGCGATCGGCGAACGGTGTGTCCCAATCGTATTCAATGCACACAAAATGTGAAAAGAACGCGTTGACTCCTACCGTACAAAGGACACCGGGCATTTGTCAACCATGAACACGACAAACAACACATAGTCTATCAAAATTGGTTGTAATTTCCTGCCAGACCTCGCACGCTCGACTGTCTGGCCGCCGCCGCGTGCCGGCATTGCATCAATACGCTATTGTACAGGCATGCCTGATCTTGGATTACGACTGTCCAACATGAACCCCGAAGAACGAGCCGCGACGATCGAACGCGCCGGCAAAGCACTGCGCAATGGCCAATGCATCGTCATGCCAACCGACACACTCTACGGCCTCGTCGCCCAAGCCAACAAAACAGGCTCAGCAATACTCGACGAAATAACCGGACACCCAAAAACCACCAATCAACCCACAATGACACTGCATCTTGCGGACCTCGATGAAATAATGGAACATCTTGTGCTTGAAGTTCCCGCAGTCCGCCGACTTGTCGACCGCCTAATTCCAGGTCCAACCCGATTCGTTATCGAGCAGCCCGAAAAAGCAATCGCTTCGATTTGTCAATCATTGAATATCCCACGCGGGCTCATCGACAATGGCAACGAGATCGCCCTTCGCATTCCGGATCATCCATTCTTTCGGCAAGTGCTTAGAAACTCCGGAGTTGCATGTGTTGCCCGCCGCCTTGGAGCCGCGGTCTGGGCCAAAGGCGACAATCCAGGAACCGACATCTCCCCAATCCCAGAAAATCTCATAGACGATTCAACCACCCAATCACCCAAACCAACCCTCATCCTTGATGACGGCCCAACACTCCATCAAAAAAACTCAACAACCATTCAACTCTCACTCAACGGCCAAATCGAAGTCAGCAGCGACGGCGTACTCTCAGAACGCGATGTCCTGGCCAACCTAGAACGAACCATCCTCTTTGTCTGCACCGGCAACACCTGCCGGAGCCCAATGGCAAAAGCCATCGCAGAGGACATATTGGCCAAGCAAGAACCCCAAGGAATCACAACCCACATCGACAGCGCCGGGATCGCCGCCGGAGAGGGCATACCCGCGACCGATGAAGCGATCAAAGTGCTCAAAGGGATGAAGATTGATCTCAAAAATCACCAATCAAAGATTCTAACCCTTGCAATGATCGACCAAGCCGAACTCATTTATACAATGACCCCATCACACGCCCAAGCAGTGATGACCATGGCCCCAAACTCGGTCCACAAAGTCTTTGTCCTCGATGAACACGGAGGCGTGCCAGATCCCATCGGGCAGAGCATCGAAGTGTACCAACAAACCGCAGATCGGCTCAGCGAACTCATCGCCCGCCGTTTCGAGGAGATCCAGATATGAGTGAATCAAACGGAACACACATCATCGCAATCGGTTCAGATCACCGTGGATCGACGGCGGCCAAACAAATACTCGAAACACTCAAAAACCTAGGCCATGAAGGATTCATCGTTGGAACCTGCGACGACCAACCCTGTGATTACCCAGAAAAAGCATGGCAAGTCGGACACGAAGTCACCTCAGGGAAAGCCGACCGGGCAGTACTCATCTGCGGCACAGGAATCGGGATGTCCATCGCAGCCAACAAAATCAACGGCCTCCGCGCCGCGCTCGTTCACGATGAACTCACCGCACAACTCTCCCGCTCACACAACGACGCCAATGTCCTATGCCTCTCAGCAGACCTCCTGGGCGCACGACTAATGGACAAAATCATCGAAGTCTGGATCAAAACACCATTCGACGGCGGACGCCACCAACGCCGGATTGAAAAAATCACAGAAATCGAGCAAGGCCGAGACCCATCACTCGCCAATATCTAATCGCCCGAACATCAGTTCAGGGCTACTGCGTCTCAAGCAGTACGCTCACCTCACCAAACCCAATCACAACCACGCCGTTGGCCGCTTGCACAGTGGTCGGCTGGCGCTGAATCTCATTGGGAATCATGAGGTTAATCGAATCAGTAAGCCGGGCATTGTGCTGATCAAACATCTTGACGGGAACATGGGTAAACCCATCATCGCTCTCAGCCGCTCGGCGTACAAACACCACCCGATCACTCGCCCACGCCGCATCAACATACGGCCAGCGGGCCTGCTCTGAATCAAGCCCCACGATACCGCCAGCAGTATGAAAGATTCCCAACCCGCCCGACGCCGCCGCCGCAAAATGATCTTTATGCCCGCGAACATCAACCCACCCCCGCTCTGTCACCCGCCCAGACATTCCAAAAGCGTCGTCCCGAATCTGACCACTACCAAGCTTGATCGACCACAAACCAACAAACTCATCAAGCACCACCAAAGTCTCATCGATGATCCACCCAGCATTGGTATTAAACAAACTGGTGTTGCGGATCACCCAATCAAATGTACCCGTGCGCGAAGACACCGAAAGAATCCGCTGACTGGTGCCCACAAGAAGATTCCCCGACGGAGCAACCCGAACCCAGCGCGGAGTTGAACTCTGCGCGTGGAGCAACTGGATCGTCTGCCCAGTTCTCGCATCAATTGACGCGATCCTCGTGGAACGCTCAAAGGCCTCGCCGGTCTGAGCATTATGA
Source organism: Phycisphaerales bacterium (assembly GCA_016764895.1). Taxonomy (GTDB): domain Bacteria; phylum Planctomycetota; class Phycisphaerae; order Phycisphaerales; family UBA1924; genus UBA1924. Next base: position 13,378 of record JAESRA010000193.1, read on the forward strand.
TCAACAATCCACATCCCCGCAAGACCAAGCACGCCAGATGAAAGATCGGCATCATGCACACGGTTGATCGGAAGATCACCCTTCCACAGCACCCGCCCGGTCAAAATATCAATCCCCATCCCCCGGCCGATCCGATCAACCAACACCAAAACAGAACCATCACAAACGCTCAAAATCTGCTTCGGCATCACTACGCCTTCAGTCGGAGAAACAAACTGACCATCGATCTGCACCATATCGTCAGGCTTGCGCGATGAGTGCTCAAGCAAAGTTTCGTCCATTGAATCTATTATCCATCGGGACTCCCCGCTGATGGTCTCGATTGATTCAATTGAACCACCCCGCGGATCACCGCCCGGCGGAGCCCACATCAAAATCGTCTGAAACTCATTATGAACAACCACAACCGGAGGCTCAACATCCGGGGCTCGCCGCGTCCACAAAACCTCAGGAACCGAATCAACAAACCGGACCATTCGCGCCTGGGCGAGCTGGGGCGCAAAGAACACCATCGTATCAAACTCGGTTCTAATCGGAGATTTAACAGGCGATCCCGTCAACAGCATCGGCTGGTCGCTGTACACAAACCGGCTCCCCAGCACCGGCGCTGGCTGGCTCGAAGAAAGCCCAACTGACAACGCCGCCGCGTCAATCTGTTGTCCATGAATAGTAAACAAAATCGAAGGGTACACGCTACTGAGCCGAGCCGCCGCGCGAGCCGCATCGCTCTGCCGCTGTGAATCCAGTAGCCCGCTCACCAAAGCCGATCCGAGTTGATTGAGAACCGGAAATTCCACGCGGACCCCATGAACTCTAAGGCGTTGAACCGAATCAATCCCAGACTGCGCCGCCCGGACCGCCGCCGGCGCGTTGTCATCACTCATCCACAGATCAGCCGCCATCGCCCAAACACCCGGCGATGTGACAGCCCATGGATAGTTCCGCGCAAGCTGCTCGTATTGATCAGCCGATTCAGAACCCACCATCGCATCAAGATCGGCGGCCGCGAGCCCATCAAACACAGCACAGACCGCGCGCCCGTGTTCAGCAACAATATCTTCAAGCTGCCGGGTTGCTTCGATCTCCGCCCGGATCGCCAGCCCCCCGCCTTGCCACATACCCGACGACAACGACGGGTCTTGCAAGATGCCGTGATAGATCCGAACCGCCTGAGGCACCTGGCCCATCGCCCGGTACCAAGCCCCGCGTGTCATCTGCTGGGCAAGTGTTTGTTGAGGCGACCGAGCAACCATCACCGACCGGTCGAGCAAACGACTGCGAATCGCCGGCTCCAGTGTTCCGCCGTTAGGCAAGCTTTGGTCGTCTGGTAAACCGACCATATCAAGAATCACCGCAAACAATCGGCCCCTCGCCTCATCCCGCGTATCAGCCCCAGACTTCGACCCACGGAGAATTTGAAGAGCACGATCAACCGCCGGCAGGATTTGGTCATGGTGATCAGACCGGAATGCTAGATCACTCAGCGTAATCGCCGCATGTACATCGCCCAGTGTGTCGATCCGATGGACAAGCAACTGGCGGGCAATATCCCACGAGAGATAGCTCGACACCTCGTTCTCATCAGTAATCAAGATCTGCCCATCGAGCGCAACAGCAATCCCGGTGTGTTCAAGATCAATCAAAGTCCGGACACCAACCCGGTTTGTATCAAGCATCACCAGCCCGCTAGAAATCGGCACAATCAGCATTGATCCGCTACCAATAACCCGGCCACGGATCACGCCCCGGCCGTCACCAGTCGGCGTAATCAAATGCGGCTTGAGAACCCCAAACTTATCAATCGAATGCATCGTGATTCCAGTCTTATTCACACACGCAATCTGGGTCGGTGTCTCGATCAAATACAACCCCAGGCCAGAAACCGTCGCCTTCGCCGACCCAACCGTTTCACCAGTATGCTTATTGATCTGATCGATCCGCTGCCCATCAACACCCAAAATATACACATACTCCCCATGCACAATCGGCGTCGAAACAGTCCAAGGCTCCCGCTCATGCCGCGCATAAATATCTGTAGTAGGCATCCCCTTGGCCCAAAGAATATCCCCAGTCGCCGTTTCAACACTACACACCAATCCCATCATATCAGTCCAATACAAAACACCATCATCAAGCATACCAGAGTGTGAAATCTGCCCGATCTGCTGGAACGGGAGCGACCCCGCGCTCCCAATCTCGCGGGTCCAAAGATGTTTAAAAGTATGACGATCAATCCCAACGAGTGCCAAAGCAACGAGCCGCTCGCGGCGAAGATTCTTGCGGGCCGCCACAATTAAAGTATCACCATCAACAATAACAGACCCGCGAATCGTTGATTCTTCGAGAGATGGATCGAGTTGCTCAAGTGTTGTCGAGTGGAGTATTGATCCATTGTGCAAATCCAGTGCAAGGAGCCGGTTGTCCCCAGTTCTCTTGCCGGTCCGCGCCAGCCCAGCAGCGACATACACCACATCATCGACAACCGTTGCACTTGATAAATCTTCAACAGTTCTGGCAATGCGTGCCCGAATGCCGATGCTGGTGCGATCCTGTTCTTCGGTTTGAGTCGCAGTCGTCGCCACGCGCCACCTAGGACGAAGCGTAAACCGATCAAAGCATGAAATAGTGACCCCGTCGTTGGTGATCAGCCAATCGCCCCACACCACAGGCATCGTCCAAGGCTTAGGCTGCGATACAGCCCCAGTCCGCGGCTGGTCATCAACGCTTGCAAGTTCATCAGTCGAGGGCGGTGGTGAGAGTTTGGCCGTCGCAATCGGCCGCGGCACGATCCCCTCAAGCCGCAACCCCGCAGCATCTGGATTCACCGGCACCGATCTCAACGAAGTAATCTGACCCGGAAGATCAGCCGGCCGCTGAAACGGCGGCTCATCAGCAATCACAATCCCGCTGATCGACGACCATCGATCAAGAAGAACCCGTGACCTACTCCCCGGCATCGCGCGGTGTGCCGTGCGGGCAATCCCGGTCGATCTCGCCGCATATAACGCGGCATCTGGATGATCCAGCAATTCTTGAAGCACCCGAATCCCGCTCGAAAACCGAGCCGACTCGATCAGCATCTGGGCGTGGTTCAGCGCACTCCGGCACCCCGCCGGCGTGAGCCAGTAGTTCCGCCAGGCGTCTTGAAAATGTCCATCATCAAACAACCGCTGAGCCTTGGACGAGTTGATGCGCCGGTACGCCTCAAGCAATTGTGGGTCAGACAACAGCACAGATTGAATCCGTCGCCGCACAGGGATCGAAATTTCACTCTCATAAGTTTGAGGCGTAAGCCGATCACCTTGCTCGATAATCAAATGGCTCAATGTTCGCGCCGCCTCGGCATAACTCCCCTGGGCCGAGAGCGACATGGCCCGTTCAATAGTTTCGATGGCCACCGGCGCATCAGCCAGATACACCGGATTAGACGGATTCTGGGTGCTGGTTCCTTGGGCAAGCCCGTAGCTCGATACCAGAGCCATAACACCGATTGCCAGTACACGGTTTAGATTTGAATCGCCATGTTTCAAAGATCGATACTCCAAACTTCTACCAGTTGAACATCCGAGAACCATCCGTGTTGCGTTCCATCAGGCAGTAATAAGTGTAGTAAACCCCACCTTCAGAGCCCAAAAACAGGGATACGAACGGTTCCACACGGTTCAGTCCAATACATGAATCAATCTACCCGATTTAGACCACATGGATACAAGCAACAAATCTGCATATTCACTCATCAGAGCCATCCATCTCCCATTTCTTGATCGTTCCTTCCGGGTAATCGTGTTGATCGCCCTAATCGCCGCAATGTCGATGGTTGATCTCTATCTGACCATCCTCTATATCACCCACTGGGGAATGAACGAGGTCAATCCGCTGGCCCGCGCAATGATGGAATACCAATCCCCAGCAATCCTCGGGCTCTGGAAAATCGCCACTGTAACCCTCGGAGTAGGAATATTGGCCATGATCCGGCGTAAACGGAGCGCCGAATTCGGCGCGTGGATCGGCTTCTTGATCCTCGGACTCCTCATGACCCACTGGGTTGCCTATATCAACGAGCATTCCAGAATCACCGATGGCCCCATCCATATCGACGCAATGGGAGACCCCAGTTTCATTTTTATGGAATCCGATTTGCTCGGACCATCCTTCGGTATCCCATAAACAATCCGCCCCGGCGCGCATACGCTCACCCATGCGCATCACGACACCACGAGTTCTAATCATCCTGCTCGGCTTGAGTACTCTTGCATCGGTCGGGTGCTCAAATATCAGCGAACCACGCTTTGAAACCATGGGTGTCCGGGAAATCGAACGCACCGATTCACGCACCGTTTACGCATTCATCATCAAAGCGACCAACCCAAACAAAGAATCAATCCCGCTCAAAGAAGTCTCCTACACCGTCACACTCGACAATACCCACAAATTCTCCGGCGTCCGAAGCCCAGAAACAACGCTCCACACCTACGGCCAGCACACCTTCGAACTCCCAGCAGTCTTCGAAATCGCCCCAGGAAAACTCTCAGGAATCGTGGACTACAAAATCAACGGCTCCGTCAAATACCTCCGCCCAGGAAAACTCTCAGAAACCATGTATGAATCCGAACTCATCGTGCCCAAAGCAGAGTTTCATCTCCGCGGCCAGGTCAACATAGACAAACCAAACCACCAATAACGGTTCTCAACCCACCACCATCCTTCTCAACCCACCACAATACAATCACGATCCATCTCAGAGATAATCGTTTCAACACCAGGCATCAACTCATGGAGCCGGTCTTGAAGCCGTGGTAAATACCCACGCTCCGTGTTGGTATGCCCCGCCAGCAGAATGGAAATCCCAGACTGCCGCGCCGCCACAATCTCGTGATGGGTCATCTCGCCGGTGATCAGCACATCGCACCCTTCGTTCCGGGCAAGATCAACAAACGAAGCACCAGACCCAGGCACAACCCCAATCGTTCGGAACGGACGATCGTCCCCAGACAACGCATACCGCATCCGCGATCGGCCAAGATGCACCTTGAGCCGGTCAATCAAATCCCCCATCAGTACAGGTTGATCCAATGTAAGCCGCCGCCCCGACCCAACCCGCCGCAATGGCTCAGGCACCAACTCAACAATGTCATACGCCGGCTCTTCATACGGGTGCAACTGTTTAAGTGTCTCAATCACAAGAGGCAAAGCCCGCTTCTCGCACACCATTTCAAGCCGAACCTCATCAACCCGTTCGAGCGTGCCCGGTGTCCCGATTGTCGGGTTAGTATCTGAGCCGGGTAAAAAAGTACCCTGCCCAGGCGTAGAAAATGAACACAACTTGTAATTTCCAACCCCCCCAGCACCAGCAGTCCCAAGCGCACTGCGGACATGATCGATCTGGTCTTTCGGAACAAAGGTAATCACCTTCACCTCCCGGCTTGGGTCCCCGCCAACCGCCGGCGACAACGCCCGGCAATCACCATCAATCACCCCCACCTTCGCCTCCCCACGAGGCGAACCAATCCCCTCACACAACCAGTCCGTCATCCCGCCCGGTGCCGCATCAAGGGCAGTATGAGGCGAATAAATAGCAATCCCCGATTCGGCAGCACCACGGATAATCCGCTCAGTATGCGTCGCATCCGTAAGCCTAACCAACGGATTCCACAACGGCGGATGATACGCAATGATCGCCCCCACCTGTTTTTTCATCGCCTCAGCAAGCACCTCTTCAGTCAAATCAATCGTCAGCATCACCGCCCCCCCGATCGCTCGATCTGCAACCCCAAGTTGCAATCCAACCTTGTCCCAAGATTCGGCAAACTTGAGCGGCGCGATCCGCTCCATGACATCAATCAGATCTTGCACATTCATGGTGATTCTCCTATCCAATCGTAGGGTCCAAGGTTCGGGTCTACCCTTACCCAATGCCCCCAATCGATACGATCCATACCTACGCAAAGATCAACCTGATCCTGCAAGTCGCCCCCCCGATCACCGATCCCTCCCACCAAAGCTGCGGAATGCACCCAATCTGCTCCTGGATGCACGCAATTGATCTCGCTGATGAGATCAATATTGAGCAAAACCAAGACGGCCAGTCCGAATTTGATATCCATTGGAAAAGCAACTCAAAGAGCGGCCGCCGTCCTGTTGAATGGGACACCAAATCCGATCTGATCGTCCGTGCCCACGCCCTGCTCCAATCCGAAACCAACCGATCACTCCCCGTCAAAATTACCGCCAGTAAATCCATCCCAGCCGGCGGCGGGCTCGGAGGCGGATCCTCCAACGCCGCCGGAACCTTGATGGGTCTCAATGATCTCTTTGAACTCGGATTCGATGAACCCGCACTCCAAGCCATCGCCTTCAAACTCGGCTCAGACATCCCCTTCTTCATAGATATCAACTCACACCGAGCCGGAATCCCCCCAAAGCCCGCAGTTGTCAGCGGCTTTGGCAACCAAATCCAACGCACACCCCGACTCAACGATTCGATCAGTATTCTCGTTCCAAAGTTCGGATGTCCCACCGGCGAAGTCTACAAAGCATTCGACACCATGAATTTAACCCAGGTTCTCGACCCCGATCAGGTACTCAAAGCCGCAACTTTAAAAAAAATAGATTCAGCCCAACTCATCAACGACCTCACCGAACCCGCGATGATGATCCAGCCCGAACTCAAAGCCATCTTTGCAAAGCTCAACGATGTCCCAATCAACGCACAACTCTCAGGCTCAGGATCAACCATCTTTGTGTTGGGCGATCAATGCAACTCCAAACTCAGACAATGGCTCAAAGCTGTACATCCCAGCGATCTGACGATCCATGCCGCATCACTCAGCTAATAAAAAAACGCGAACCGATCGGTCCGCGTTTCATGTTCAAATGTGCAATGGGTTTACAGCGTGAACTCTAAATCCTCTTTAACCCCGTCAATCGCTGCTTCGAGCTTCTCTGGGGTGTCGTACTGACCAGCATCAATTTCTTGACGCACGCGCGCGATCAGTTCGCTCCGTTCTGGTATTCCAGACTTGAGCACCGAAAGATGCCGAGCGACTTGTGATAACTCGACCTGATCTTTGGATCGGGTGGGCCTGGTACGCGTATCGTCGAGGGTCGCGTCTGGACGCGATACTTGTTCAGATCGAACGGCCCCAACTCTTCCCACACCCGCCGCAGCATTGGTGTTGGTTGGTGAAATGTAACTCATGAGAAAGACTCCTTACTAATTGCCTGCCTGTTGTGTCTTGCAATGCCCACCACTCGGACACCACTACATGTTGTTGTTGAAGGATCGTTCCACCATCCTTCAGAGTGTGTATCGTCAGGCACTTGAACCCAAGAACACAAATGGACAATAATTGCAATTTTCCTCTAATAGCATACCATACAACGGCTTACACAGTATAACACAACAAGGGACCAGCGAAAAATGTTTATCCAAAATCAGCCAAACTCAAAAATTGCCCATCACAAGCCGGTTTTCTGTTTGTTCGGTTATCGCGCATTCTTTGCCGACCCCCTCATAAAGGTGGTTCTTGCAGCCGCTTTGGCCTTCTCACTGGTTGGATGTGGATCAGGTCAATCCAGCAACAAAAGCAATATGAACCCATACGCCGAGCAAGGCCCCGGAGTTTTTGGCGAAAATGCCGCCCTCAAAATCCCCCAAGGACAAACAAACGCCGACGAATCCATCCAATGGTCAATCATCCTCGCCACCCTCCCAAGCCCGCAATTGGCCCCACAAGTCCTCTCAAATGTCCAATCCAAACACGGACTAGTCGATGCATACATCGCTCAAAGACAAAAAAAGACCGTTATTGCCTACGGAAAGTACGATGGACCCAATGATCGGCAAGCCATTCTTGATCTGGATCAAGTCCGCGAGATCCAATCAGATGGCTCCCGCCCATTTGCCAGCGCATTCCTTGCTCCACCACCCGCAGAAGCACTCGGAGGCACCAATACAGAGTTCGACCTTCGCACCGTCAAAGAACGATATGGCAAAACCGCTCTCTATACCCTCCAACTCGGAGTCTACGGCACCGACGACAGCTCAATCCCCAAACCCAGTGAAGTCAAAGAGTTCCGTAAAATAGCAGAACGAGCAGTCTTAAAACTCCGAGCAGAAGGAGAACGAGCGTTCTATTACCACGGTCCGTTCCGCAGCATGGTGACTGCGGGTGTCTTTGGGGACAATGACTTTGATTCTTCAACCATGCCAGCAATTCAATCCGCTCGGCTCAAAGAACTCCGCCTGCGGTTCCCTCACAACTACCTCAATGGCATGGGCATCCGAGAAACAATCACCACAGATACCGGCCGAAAAATCACCAGACTCCAACCATCGAGCCTTGTCCAAATCCCAGATAAATAACACAACGGTCTGTGAATCCATTATTTAGCAGACGCATTACTGATGCCTTGAATCCAAATCGGCTCAATATAGACCGCAACCCACTCGCTGTCTAAATCATCACCCCGCTCCCAATGGACCATCCACCAACTCGATGTCGTCGGCAGGTGCGAACTCTGTGCCCGCACCTTCACCATCGTTCGGCCAACCCGTGGCCCAGGAAGGTCCGCGCGAATTTCCGGGATCGTGTACCCCTCAACCATCCCAGGAACACGCGATGAAGCCAGCCTAATCACCCGGTCCCGGCCCTGGGCGACCGCAAATCTAGATTGAACACGAACACCAGGCCCCATCAACAGTTGCATCGCCAACTGATCACCCGTCGCCACAGCCTGAACCAACGCTGTTGCCCGCGCCGAAACCACTTCGCGGTCCGTGTCAACCAAATGGCTTGATAGATACAAACCCCCAGCAATCAAGGCCGCTGCTCCCAAAGCCATGAGCCCTTCTTTAGACTTGCCGCGCGTACGCATCGCAAGGAACAGCAACATCCCAAGCAAGCCAATACCAATCATCGCAAGCATCGGCTCCTCAAAGAGTGCCCGGCTCAAAGGGCCAGCCGGCTCAATCTGTGGGAGGTTCTGGGGTTCAAAGAGTGGTGATTGCATGGTGTCCCTCGCATATGGAATCAAAGATTTGATATATCGCACAATCCGAACAAGGCTGCGGTCTAGATTCACACATTCCCGTATAAGTGTCATTTGGCCGATATTTTGGGGCAATTCCGGCCAATCGCCCGATACCAATCAAATGTATTTCTACACAGAGAACTCCTCCGGAGCGGCTATATGACACAAAACACAAAACAACCCTTCCAAGCATCTTCACAACAAGACATCGACACACTCCCAAAAGTATCGCTGGCTCCCGATACAGAAATCTTTGAACGGAACCTCGCCGCAATCACTCGGCGTTCCCCGAAAGCCGCCGATCAAATCCGGAAAGCAACATCAAGCACCCAAATCGAGTTCTCACTCACACCCACCGGCGAACTCGTCGGGATTCTCGACGGACGCGCCATGTGTTCAAAGAGACGCCCAGCCGATGAAGCCAACGCCTGGGCACAACAATACGACCCCCAACACTGCGGCTTCCTCGGCATCCAAGGCTTCGGGCTTGGGCATCACCTGCGAGCCCTGTTCAAAGACCATGCGGGTATGTCGGTGCTGATGTGCTTTGAACCCGATCTTGATATGCTGCGCGCAGTGCTTGAACACATCGATCACTCCGACTGGATCAATCAATCCATTTTCTTACTGGCGACCGACCCCGACGACGCCCCAGGAATATCTCAACTGATAACAGGTGCAGAAGCTTTCCTGGCCACCGGTGTCGAGATCACCGCCCATCCCCCAAGCACCAAGCGGCTCGGAGATTCCGCATCAAAGTTCTCGGCCACCCTGCTCAATGTAGTCAAATCAACACGCACCCACCTCGTGACCATACTCGCCCATTCTGGCTTTACGCTCCGCAATATCCTGATGAACGCAGGAACCTACGCAACAAGTTCCGGAATTGTCCCGCTCAAAGATTCATGCCAAGGCCGAACCGCCATCCTGATCTCCGCAGGCCCCAGTTTACAACGCAACCTCCACCTGCTCCAAGACCCCTCAATCCGAGAGCGGGCCGTAATTATCGCGGTGCAGACCATGCTCAAACCACTACTTGAGCAGGGGATCAAACCCCACTTCATCACCGCGCTGGATCACCACGAAATCAGCAAGCGTTTTTATGAAGGCCTTACCGAACAAGAAGTCGATGGCGTCCGCCTCATCGTTGAACCCAAAGCCAACGCCGCAATTGTCGAAACTTTCCCAGGCGAAATACTGTGCGCCAAAGAACCCCATCTTGACGAACTCCTAGGCCCACAACTCGCGCGCGATATGGGTTCAATCCCCGCCGGAGCGACCGTCGCCCACCTCAACTACTACCTCGCCAAATACATGGGCTGCACCAACATCATCCTCATCGGCCAAGACCTCGGCTTCACCGACGGACAATACTACTCCGCCGGCGCATCAATCCACCAAGTCTGGGCCGGCGAACTCTCAGAACACCGCACGCTAGAAATGTTCGAGTGGGAACGCATCGCACGCATGAAATCATTGCTCCGAATCAAAGAAGACATCCACGGCAGACCAATCTTCACCGACGAACAAATGTCCACCTACATCGCCCGGTTCGAAAGCGACTTCCAAGAAGACACCCAAAACAACAGCGATCTCAAAATCATCAACGCCACAGAAGGCGGCGTAAAGATCGCCGGCGCCCAAGTAATGACACTCAAAGAAGCCCTATCAGATTGCCTCACAGATGACCCAATCAACCTCCCAGAAACACGCTCTCAAACCCAGTGCAATCCAGAACACAACCACAAACTCAAAGCCCGAATCAGAACAATCCTCGGGCAACTCCAAACAATCGAGCGCAACTCCAAGCGAACCATCGAACTTAATAAAAAAGCACAAAAATCCGTCGGTAATCCCGCGCAGGTCGACCGACACATCCAATCAATGCACGCCATCCGCGATCAAGTTCTCGCCCTGCAACCCGCCTTTGATATGGTCAATTTCTACAACCAAAAGGGCGGCCTCAACCGCTTCAAAGTTGACCGCGGTATCAAACTGCTTCATGACCTTTCACCCGAAGAACGAATGGTCAAACAACTCGACCGAGACGCCCACAATGTCGCATGGATCAAAGAATCCGCCTCCGAAGTCGCCCGGCTCCTAAGCCGAGCCCTCAGTGTCATCGAAGGCACAGCATCCCCCATGACCCGCGACGAGTTCGCCGACGAAGAACCAACCATCGAATCCGAATCCGAATCCGAAACAGGCAACACCCCCCGCCGCCGGGTAGAAGCGATCATCTTCGCAGATACCACACTCGGCCCCCTAGGAAGCCCGCGCGACCTCACCCTCCCCGTCCACCAAGAACTCAACGCTCTAGAAATCACCATCGCCCGCCTCCAACAAACATCCGAACTCGACGGCATCACCATCATCACGCCACAGACCGATGTTGTTGAATCAATGTCATTTGCAGATTCTCCATGCAGGGTCCGCATTGTGTACATCGATCAAAAACTGCTCCGCTCGCGCATACAGGCAGTTGGCACCGCCCGCTCCGCATCGAGCGAATGCTGGCGCGGTTCGATCGGTTCGCTGGGCTGCTACGACGAAGGCCTCGTGCCATCAGCCTTGGTTGGTGTCATGGAAGAGTATAAAATAGACGCCGCCGCGATTGTCGGTCCAGATTGGGCGATGGTTGATCCGGTATTGGTTGACCGCATCGTTGCCCGCCACCGGGCGAGTCCTGACCGCTGCCGCATCCCATTTTCTCAGGCCGTTCCCGGGATCGGGTGCAGCGTGCTTGATCGCAACGCCGCTGATGCACTAGACAAAGCAACCAAAGTATCGAGCACCTTCGGCTCCATCGGCGCCATGTTTGGATATATCCCCATCGGCCCGCAAGGCGACCCAATCGCCTCACCCTTGTGCGTTGGTGTCGATCCATCCATCCGCGACGCGGGCGTCCGGGCGATCGCCGATTCCCCGGCCCGCAAGCAAGCAATGTCCACGCTCTTTGCCGGGCTTGGAAAATCAATCGAAACAATCGATTCCAAATCACTGCTCAAAGGATATACCAAAGAACTCGAACACCTCGAATCCATCGCCCCGCGCCGCATCGAACTCGAACTCACCACCAACCGAATCGCCGCCGGCCTCTGGGGTAACCAGCACCAGTGCCAAATACCCGATCACCAAATCACACTCGATCAAGCGTCCAAACTTTTCAAAGAAGCACTATCGCTCCGCCCAGAATGTTCACTACTCGTCTCAGGCCGAGGCGATCCGCTCACCCGCCCCGACGCACTCTCGTTCGTTTCACGCGCCAAAGAATGCGGGATCAGCAGCGTCGAACTCCGCACAGATTTCTTTGACAACACCCACACCCCAGAAAACATCGTGTCATCGGGTGTTGATGTAGTCAGCATCGATGTACTCACCGATTCGCACGCGGGCTACGAAGAAATGACCGGATCCAAAAACTTTGAATCCTTCCTCGACCGCATACAATCACTCTTCAACGCACGAACGACTAAAACACAAACGACTAAAGAAGGACAACTCCCAACACCCTGGATCGTCCCCCGCATCACCAGAAACCTCCAATCCTACCTCGCCATCCAACCCTTCTACGACCGCTGGCTCACCATCTGCGGCTGCGCGATCATCGATCCCAACACCGCCGCCAATCCAAACGACCGTATCCAACCCCTCCCAGTTCCTACCCGCCGCGCTCACCAACTCGCCGCCCACACACTCCGAATCCAATGTGATGGCCAAGTGATTAACCATCTTGGCCAACCCGTTCCCAACACCAACGCCTTCAAACTCGGCATCGAACAATCCTACAAAAACTTCCGCCAATCACTCGACCAATCAACCGAATCAAACATCGAACCCAAAGCTATCCAAGAACCAGCACCCATCACATGACTCCAAAAGCCACCGCCATCATCCTCGCCCGCGCCGGATCAAAAGGTCTCCCCGGCAAAAACCACGCCATCGTTGGCGGGAAGCCCTGCATCCAGTGGACCATCGACGCCGCCAAGGCCGCAACAACAATCAACCAAATCATCGTCTCCACCGACGACCCCGAAATCATCACCATCGCCAACGCCGCCGATTGCACCGTCGTAGAACGCCCCAAAGAACTCGCCCACGACACCGCCACCATCGACAGTGCCGCGCGCCATGCCTACGAATCAACAGACTCACCCGATACCCCTATCGTGATTTTGTACGCCAATGTCCCCGTCCGCCCCGACGGGCTCATCGACCAAGCCGTCAACCTACTCGTCAAAACACACTGCCACAGCGTCCAGTCCTACACCAATGTCGGCAAACACCACCCCTGGTGGACCGTCAAAATTGACAACGACGGCACCATCCACCCTTGGCAAGGCGACACCCTCTATCACAACACCTTCCGCCGACAAGACCTCCCCCCAGCCCAAATCCCCGACGGCGGCGTCATCGCCCTCACCCCCGATGCACTCATGCAACGACTAAATGCACCCGAAGGCCCACACAGTTTCCTCGGCACCGACCGCCGAGGCATCATGACCAACGAAGGCGAGGTCATCGACATCGACACCCACATCGACCAACTCGTCGCCGATGCCATCTTAAAAGAAAGAACCAAAGAAAGATTGACCACAGAGGGCACAGAGATCACAGAGAAGATTCAGACAGGGGTGGAGAAAGAGAGGGATGGGGAGTATGCGGATTTGACACACAAAATCATCGGCTGTGCGATGCGTGTCCATCAAGAGTTGGGTCCAGGATTGCTCGAGTCTGTGTACGAAGTTTGTTTACTTGACGAACTTCGCAACTCAGGAATTCAAGCAACCAATCAAGTCTGTATGGATGTCAAATACAAAGACCGCATCGTACGATCAGGCCTTCGGCTCGATCTTCTTATCGAAGACCGTATCGTACTCGAAATCAAAGCGGTCGAAACACTCAAAAAGGTTCACCAAGCACAACTCCTGACCTACATGAAACTCAGCAACTGCAAAATCGGCCTCCTCATGAACTTCAACCAATCAACCCTCAAATCAGGACTCAAACGAATGGTGCTCTAATTTCTTCTCTCTTCCATCATCCCCTTCTTTCTCTCTTCTCTGTGCCCTCTGTGCCCTCTGTGGTAAAAACAAAATGGTAAAAAAAATGAAAATCGGCAACACACAAATAGGCCTCAACCACCCCCCCTACATCATCGCCGAGATCGGCGTCAACCACGACGGCGAGGTTGAGCGCGCCCTAGAACTCACCGACGCCGCCGCAGAAGCAGGCGCCGACGCCATCAAACTCCAGTTCTTCGAAACCGACCGCCTGATGAGCAAAGCCGCCAAACTCGCCGCCTACCAAAAGAACGCCGGCGAAACCGACCCCATCGAGATGCTCCGAAGACTAGAACTCACCATCGACGAAATGGCTTTAGTAGTAGAGCGAGCCCACGCCAAAGGCATCCACGCCATCGTCACCGTCTTCAGCACAGAATTAGTCCCCATCGCCGAGACCCTCCCCTGGGACGCCTACAAAACCGCCAGCCCCGACATCATCAACTACCCATTGATCGAAGCATTGATTGAAACTGGCAAGCCATTGATCGTCAGCACCGGCGCATGTGAGCGGCACGAAGTCGCTGATATGTACTTCGCATTAATTGAACACACAGATCGTTGCGCGTTTCTACAATGTGTCAGCAGCTACCCAACCCCAGCAGAGAACGCATCCATTGCCTCAATGCATGATGTTCCCGACGATATATATCTCTGCGGCGGAGCGATTGGCTACAGCGATCACACCGCTCAAATTGACACCGGAGCAATCGCAGTAAGCATTGGTGCCAATATTCTTGAAAAACACTTTACATACAACCGATCAGCATCCGGCCCCGACCACACAGCATCACTCGAGCCCACAGAGTTTGCCGAATATGTACGATTAGCCAAGAACGCGCCAAAGCCACCAACAACGGTTCGAAGCGAACGAATCTTTGGGATCCCGTTCTGGAAACAAAAGTGGACGGTAGTAGACTTACAACAAGTTGAACTGATGAGCACGCAAGATCCTCGAATTGGCCAAGTTGAAAAACAAATCCAAGACTGCGAGCGTGATGTCCGGTCGGTTTCACGCCAATCCATCGTCTCCACTCGCGACATCCCCGCAGGCACCACCATCACCAAAGAAATGCTCACCATCAAACGCCCAGGCACCGGCATCCCCCCCTACAAACTCAACCAAATCCTCGGCTCCAAAACAACCCAACCCATCGAAGCCGACACCCCAATCACCGAAGCAGACATCAACTAACTCTTTCACCTTCTATTTCTTCCCCTTCGAGCCCTTCGCGATCTTCGAGTTAAAAAATCTTCTCTGCGCCTCTGCGTGACCTTTGCGCCCTCTGCGTTCCTCTTCTCTGCCTCTTTACGAATCAACCACCTTCAAATATCGCTCATACATCGCCTCCAGCGCCGCCGGGATCACACGGATCCCTCCAACACTCGTCATAAAGTTCGTATCCCCGCCCCAACGCGGGATCACATGCACATGCAAATGGCTCGGCACCCCCGCACCACCAGCCAACCCCTGATTGACCCCAACATTCAACCCCTGCGGCTCAAGCGCACGCTGCATCAACCCCGCCGCCCTATCAACAAGCGCCCACAACGCCGCCCGCTGCTCGGGTTCATAATCCAGAAGCGTCGGCCGAGCATCACCAAGAGCAATCAACAAATGACCATTAGAGTACGGATACCGATTTAAAAGAATCATGCCGTCCTTAGTCCGTTCGATGACATGATTCAAAGCATCACACCCCGGCATGTTCCAATAATCAAGCAAAAAACTCCCACTCCCCCCCAAAGTGGTCTTTCCCGTATCAGGCGTACCGGACTCCGCTCCCCCCTCCGATAACGACTCAATGTACGCCAAACGCCATGGAGCCCATATCGCAGACGGCCCAAACCCTACACCTTCACGACCAGATTGGTTATCGCTCATACCAAAGTGTAGCGTCCCACATCATCGTCCGA
>JAESRA010000194.1 GCA_016764895.1 Phycisphaerales bacterium
GAAGTAGGCGATTGCGCTGGAGGGGTCGCCGAGGCGGATGAAGCGGTCGGCGATGTTGCCTGATGAGATTTCTCGGCGGCGAGGTGTGTCGGCGTATTTGAGGGCGGCGAGTTCGAGTGCGATTGCTCGCTCGATGTTGCCCATTGCGCTGTTGGCGAGGGCTCGTTGGTTTGCGCGTGCCCATGCTGGGTTTGGGTGGTTGTCGCCATCGGTGGCGTCGTAGGTGTCGAGGAGTGAGTGCAGGGTTTGGGTGAAAATTTCGGTGCCTTGTTTGTCGTTGGCGTCGCGGGAGGCGTGGAGTTCGTTGCAGGCGTCCATGATTGCGGCTTCGAGGGGTGAGAGTTCATCGCTTGATGAGGCGGTGACGATTGTGGTCGTTGAGTTTGTTCCAAGCGTCTGGGTCATGGTTTTGTTTTTCCTGTCAGATTCTTATACGGCTGGGACACCGTGTTGGATGCGTACTAACTTTGTACCGCGCATTTGGATGAATGCTGACACTTCTTCTTGGAAAACTTGCAAAAACCTGATTTATTGCATCAAATGGCGTCTTATAGGAGAAAAATATCATTTTGGTCATGTGTTGGTCAGTGGGGTAGCTGCGGTGGTGGTTTGTGTGTGAATGTGAAATGCCACAACCATAAAAGGAGAATGACATGAAACTGAATCGTAAAGCATGGGCAGTATTGGTACTTGGATCGGCAACACTGTTGGGAGGGATTGCGCCAGCCGCGGTTGCGTCGGATGTCCGGGTTTCGTATAAGAGTTCGTCGTATGGATATTCATCGACTGCTGGGATTTTGTTGATTGATGGAGAACGATTTACGATTCGTTCGCATCGCAACATTGGACGGCAGATTGTCAATGCGTTTCGGCGATGTGGGTATGACGCGACGATTGATCGTGGCAAAGTCGTTGTGTGTTATGATCGGTACAACTCGCCTCAGGTTCGTTGGTATCAGCGGGGATACCGAGCGTCGATCTATCGTGACCATGGCGAACTGAGCGTTTCGTGGCGTAAGGTGTATCGAGATCGGAGATACAAATCCGGATGGGGATATCGGAATAAGGATCGTTGTTGTGATTCTTGGGCAGAACGCGGGCATCGACATGGAAAACCGCGTTATGTGCGTCGGTCATGGTGCGATTGATAGATTCGTTAATGAAGTATTGTCTACGGTGCCCGGGCTTTGCCTGGGCATCTTTGCGTGTAGAATGATTTGCTGGAAATACGAAATGTTGAAAGGGAGTTGTCGATGACTGAGACTATCAAGATTGGTGTGCTTTGCGGGTCGCTTCGGGCGGGATCGTTTAATGAAATGCTGGGTCAGTTTGTTGCTCGAAAAATTGCTGAAGATGGTGGGGTTGAGATTGATGCTCTTTCGTTGATGGAACTTGATCTGCCGATGTTGTCGCCTGACATTGATGGCATTCCTGAAAATGTTGGTCGGTTTAAGGATTGGATGATTTCGTGTGATGCGATTCTTGTGTCGTCGCCTGAGTTCAATGGGTCGTTGACGGGGGCTTTGAAGAATGCGATTGATTGGGCGTCGTCGCCTCGGCCTGGTGAGAAGCCGTTTGAATGTTTTCAAGGAAAGGCGTGCGGCTTGCTCTCGGCATCGCCTGGTGGAATGGGTGGTTTGCAAGGATTGGTTCATGCAAGGCAGATTCTTACTCGGCTCCAGATGCATGTGATTCCTGCTGAGTATGCTTTGGGCAATGCGCATGAGGCGTTTGATGATGCTGGGAATATCAAAGATGAGAAATCTGCGGCGATGGCGGCCAATGTTGGCCGAGAGATGGTGCGGGTGTGTCGGGCGTTGAAAGGATAAAGGAGAAGGTGATGGCCAAGGTTGGTGTGATATTGAGTGGGTGTGGTGTGTTTGATGGTTCGGAAATTCAAGAAGCGTCGGCGTTGTTGATTGCGCTTGCCCAACGAGGCATTGAGTATCGGTGCATGGCGCCGGATGTTGAACTGGCGGTCGTTGACCATATCACTGGAAAGGAAACCGGCGAGCGGCGCAATGTGCTTGTGGAATCGGCGAGGATTTCCAGAGGGGAGATTGACAATCTCAAGGATGTCAAGGGGACGGATTTCGACGCATTTTTTTTGCCTGGCGGGTTTGGGGCGGCCAAGAACTTGAGTTCGTTTGCCAGTCAAGGTGCTGATTGCTCGGTGAATCCTGAGGTTGAACGGGTATTGAAAGAAGCCAACGATGCGGGCAGGCCGATTGGGTTGATGTGCATTGCGCCGGCTCTTGGTGCCAAGGTGTTTGGAGACAAGCATGTCAAGGTGACGATTGGGCGCGATGCGGGGACCGCCGAGGCGATCAATGCAACCGGAGCGGTGCATGTTGAGGCCGAGGCGACTGGGCTTGTGGTTGATGAGGCGATGAATGTGGTTTCTACGCCGGCGTATATGGAAGCGACGAATCCGGCACAGGTGTTTGAAGGGATCTCGGCACTTGTTGAGAATATTGCTGGGCGGATTGGTTGATTTTTTTTGGGTGTTGCTACTTGCTGCTTTGGTGCGGTAGTGATTTCGAAGACACGGCTTGCCGAAGACGGTCAAGCCGTGGCACCCGGCAAGCCGAAGGCACTACTGCGCATAAGAATGCGAGTAGTGGCACCCTTTTAATGAATGATTTTTCCGTTGCAGATGACGAGGTCGATAGGGGAGCCGCCGAACTCGTAGCCGAGTTGGCGATGGTCGGTGTGGCGGAGCATGATGAGGTCGGCGCGGTTGCCGGGTTTGAGTGTTCCGATGTCGGGATATCCGAGCAGGTTTGCGGCGTTGGTTGTGCAGGCGGTGATTGCTTCGGCGGCGGTGATGCCGAGGTTGCGGACGGCCAGGGCGATGGCCATGGGCATTGAGAGGCAGGGGGCCGAGCCGGGGTTGGCGTTGGTGGCGATGACGAGGGTGCCGCTATTATCGAGGAAGGATCGGCCATCGGCGTAGCGGGCATCGACATGGAATCCGGAGCAGGGGAGCATCACGCCGGTGGTTCTGGATTGTGCCAAGTATTTGAGGGATTCTGGTGTGGTAGCTTCGAGGTGATCGACGCTTAGGGCGCCGAGTTCTACAGCCGCTTCGAGCATGCCCAAGGCATTGAACTGGTCGGCGTGGATGCGGAGGGGGTGTTGGGGGGCGAGGTCTTTGGCGGCTTTGAAGAGGCGGACGGTTTCATCGACGGACCAGGCGCCGTCTTCGGTGTAGGCGTCGATGGTGATGCCGGGGTATTTTTCGTGGATTGCTGGGAGGGTTTGGTTGATGGTTTGGTCTACGAAGTTGGGAACCTCTGGGTCTTTGGCGTGTCCGATGCAGGCGGTTGGGGAGATTCGGCCTGGCCATGATTTGGATGCGATGGTGATGGCGTCGAGCATTTTGAGTTCGTCGGCGGTGGAGAGGCCGTAGCCGGATTTAATTTCGCAGGCGGTGGTGCCTTCTTTGAGCATGGCGTTGAGGCGGATTAAAAGATCGCTTGCGAGTTCTTCGGTGGTTGCGTGGCGGACGGCCCTTACGGTGGACATGATGCCGCCGCCGGATTTGAGAATTTCGAGGTAGGTCGCGCCGCGTTGTTTTTGTTCCCATTCATCGAGGCGGTCGCCGGCCCAGCAGAGGTGGGTGTGGGCGTCGATGAATGAGGGCATGACGATGCGGCCTTTGGCGTCGATGTGTTGTGCATCGGGCGCGTTGATTGTTGATTGGCTGATCTGGGCGATGGTGCTGTTTTGGATGAGGATCGAGCCGCCGATGATTGGGCCGGGCCCATCGGTCATGGTGAGGATTCGGGCGTTGGTGATTAGGATTGGGGGGCTCATGATTGACGCTCCGCGAATCCTTGGAGGAAGGTGAGGAACATTTTGGCGGCGAGTCTTGCGGTGCGGTTGCGGTCGTCGTTGGGCGGGGAGAGTTCCATGATGTCAAAGCAGCGGACATGAGGATTGAGCCCGGCTTCGTGGATCCATTGTGCGGTGTATTCAGGAGTCCAGCCGTTGGGATTCATTGCGCTGACGCCGGGGGCGAATGCGGCGTCGATGACATCGAGGTCGAGGGAGACGAAGGCGTTGCCGTTTGGCCAGAGGTCTTTTGGTGAGGTGTCGGTGTCGATGTGTCCGCCGTGGGATTGGAAGTATTGGACATGATCGCTGGAGTTGCTCATGGGGTCGAAGCCGTGGATTCGGAGGGCTTTGGCGGCTCCGGTTTCGATGAGTTTTCGGAAGGGCATGCCTGAGCCGTCGGATTCTCGGACATCGAGGTGTGGGTCGAAGTAGATGCCGGTCATGGGGCCGAATTTGTTTGCGACGGCTCGGACGAAGGGGAAGGTGAGGTCGTGTCCGCCGCCGATGGCGATGGGGAAGAGTCCGAGGTCGAGGATTGCTTCGACGGCTTGGGTGATTCGGTCGTGTGTGGTGTGGAGATCGCCTGGGACGACATCGACATTGCCTGCGTCGAAGACCTTTGGCCAGGTCCAATCGGCGGGATCGGCGACGGCCATGGTTGAAAGTGCGGATCTGAATGCCGTTGGGCCATCTTTGGCGCCTGGCCTACCGTTGTTGAGTTTGACTCCGGTGTCGTCGGGGAGGCCGATGAGGGCGATTTGGCAATCGTCGGGGGTTGATTGGATCAATGAAGCGAACTTCGACGACGGGATGTCGTTCCATTGAACCGGGTTGAGGTGGGGTAGATTCATTGGTATTCAATCCTGCATGGGGATGTCGACGCCTTGGTCTTTGCCGCATTGGATCGCGTCTTCGTATCCGGCGTCGGCGTGGCGGAAGATGCCCATCATGGGGTCGTTCTTGAGGACGCGTTCGAGTCGCTTGGCGGCTTCGGGGGTGCCGTCGGCGACGATGACTTGGCCAGCGTGTTGGCTGAATCCGATGCCGACGCCTCCGCCGTGATGGAAACTGACCCAACTTGCGCCCGAGGCGATGTTGGCGGCGAAGTTGAGCAATGGCCAATCGGAGACGGCGTCGGTGCCGTCTTTCATGGATTCGGTTTCGCGGTTTGGGGAGGCGACGGAGCCGCAGTCGAGATGGTCGCGGCCGATGACGATTGGAGCGGACACGGCACCGGCTTGAACCATGTTGTTGAACAAGAGCCCGGCCTTGTCGCGTTCGCCAAGCCCAAACCAGCAGATGCGACATGGGAGTCCTTGGAAGGCGAATCTTGGCTCACAGTTGGCGAAGTCTTGTTTGAGGAGTGCTTCTGGGTTTTTGTGGCAGCCGAGGATCCATTGGTGGAGTCGTTCGTTGTAGCCGCCGTCTTCTTTGGGGAAGAGTTGGAGGAGGGCGTAGTCGGTTTTGTAGATGTCGGTGGGGTCGCCTGAGTGGGCGCACCAGCGGAAGGGGC
>JAESRA010000195.1 GCA_016764895.1 Phycisphaerales bacterium
ATAGTAATTATAACAGAAATTTCTATTTACAATTCATTATGATTACAGAAATTAATACCGGAAATATCCGACTAAAAAAACAACCCGTCGTTGGACGGGTTTTTTTGTGGTTGGTTTTTGTAGCAGTTTTTTGTGGCTGGTTGTGTTCGCTTGAGGGTGGTTTGAGATTGGCTTGAAACCAGCTTGAAATTAGCTTGAAACAGCGGGTGTGATTTTGGCGATGACGCCGGTGTCGTAGCTTTCTTCGGCTTCGATGATGATTTGGTTTGCGATTTCTCGGCGATGGATTTCGATCTCTCTTGGGAAGTCGAATGCGATGCGGACGCGTTCGCCTTTGACAGAGGCGATCCGCACGACCCCGATGGGGTTCTTTGGGTCGCCGATGACAACTTCTTCGCCTTCTCGTCTGGTAATGACAAGCATCCTTGGCTCCATTTCTTGCCAGCTTCGTTGCTGGGTGTATGGGGATAGTATACCGGGGTGAGTGATTTTCAACAAGGGAAAAGGCCCCAACCTTTTGATATATCACCAATTACATGTTGTTGCCCACAAATGGTTCACATTTGATCCAGAAGGGGGGTCAGCAGATGGATTCGACACGGAGGACTTCGGGGATGCGTTCTCGGAGGGTTCGTTCGATGCCGATTCTGAGGGTCATGTCTGATGAGGGGCATCCGACGCAGGCGCCGTGCATGCGTATTTTGACGATTCCATCTTGGGTGACTTCGACGAGTTCGATGTCGCCGCCATCGGATTGTACGGCTGGGCGGATGAGGTCGATGACTTCTCGAACCCGGTCATTCAATGAGTTTGAAGTAGGTTTGGTGGCCATGTGGGATCATAGCCCTGAGTGATGATCCGATGGACTGGTCAAGGGGGGATTGGGGGGATTGGGGGTTGATTGTTATGGGGATTTGGGTGGTGTGGGGCTGATTGGTGTGTCATCTTTGTGGTGGTATTGCATAGACTGGTCCTATGACTCAAACTCGTATTTTGCTGTTGATCGTGTGTTCTGTTTGGATGGTGCTTGTTGTTTCTGGTCTGGCCGGATGTTCGGCTGGGTCTAAGTACAAGCCTACGGGGAATCCGATTCTTGATGTTCGGAATCCGAACTTGCTTGAGCGTGATCGTGTGGCTGCGGCGGAGAAGGCGTGGGATGAGGTTGTGGCGGGGGTTCGGGTGCGGGAGCGGACGCGGCAGGCTTTTAAGAATCTTGCGTGGTCTTCGGCGACTTCTTCTGATTTGCGGTACACGACTTTGGACTTGTTGATGTCGGATACTTCGCCTGAGGGTGATGCTGATTCTGCTCGGATGGCGCGGTTGATTTTGCCGACTGAAGTTGATCGGCAAGCGGTGCGGATTATTTTGCAACATGCGATTCGTGCGAAATGGCAGGGGTTGATGCCTGCGATTGTTCGGAGTTATGCGCGGGTTGCGCCTGGGTATCCTGATGAGGAGCGGATGGAGCGGAAGGCAATCGAGGCGTTGGTTCCGGGGGTGCCTTTGGAGACGGTGGTTTTTGAGGTGTTTCTTGATCCGCTCAAAGGGGCTTCGAATCGTGAGGAGCGGTCGATTCTTCGGGTTGCTGACCGGACGCGGGACGATGCTTGGGGGCTGCTGGCGAGGCTTGATAAGGATGGATCAAAGCGTAAAGCGTTGCTTGAGTCGGATATTGATTTGTCGACAAGTGATACGGGGACGCGGCAGACTCTTGCGGATTTGCAGGTGTTGTGGAATGATTTTGGGATTCTTCCTGACCAGGCGATGGAGTTGTCGTGGTTGCGTCAGTTGCGGCGGTCGAGTGATGAGAAGTGGGCGGGGAATAATGTGATTTGGTGGGAGGAGGCTCGGTCGGTGGTTTCTGGGCTGGATGGCCGGCAGCGGGAGGGGCTTGAGCTCAGGCATCTTGAGGCGGTGCGTTGGGCCAGGGCGAATCATCCTGAGTGGTTGACGATGAGCCGGGTTGGTTTGGTTGAGTTGCTTGGGGATCGGTTGTCGGAGCGGAGGCATATTAAGCGGAAGGCTGACAAGGGGGATCTGCCGCGGCGGGAGCGGTTGGGTGATTGGGAATCGGAGCTTTTTTGGGGTGATCTGGTGACGATTCTTGTTGTGGATGAGTCGATTCGTTCGGAGTCGGTGATTGAGAAGTTGTATATTCAGCGCCGGCTTGATAAGAAGGACAGTAAGACTGAGTATGGGGGGATTCTTGATGTTGATCCCAAGACGGATTTTCATCGGGCGATTTTGTTTCGGCCTCGGGCGCGGGATCGGGTGAGTGATGAGCGGTTTGTGGCGTCGGAGGATATGTTTCGGTTTTCGGATCGTGCTTTGGCGCATTATCATTTTCATGCCAATGAGCGGAATAATGAGAAGTATGCGGGGCCATCGCATGCGGATTTTGTGAATGCGGAGACTTCTGGGCGGACTTCGGTGGTGATTACTTCGCTTAAGGATGATGAGCTGAATGTTGATTTGTATCAGCCTAATGGGGTGGTGATTGATTTGGGGATTATTCGGCCGATTTCGGATTAGGATTTGTTGGAATTGGGGGGTGTTTTTTGTTTTATAAGGAAGACCCGACTGCGCATAAGAATGCGAGTCGGGGCACCCGGCTTTATGGAGCGAAGAAGATCGCGGTTATTGCGGTCGGTTTGAGGCTGTTTTGGGCATAGAATCTTGTCTTGTTCGGTTTCCCTATAGGTACGAAGGATGTAGATATGGCCCAGCAGCTTGGATCGGCGACCAGTGAGTTTGAGAAGATGGATCGGTGTGGTGATTTGGATCATCGGCCTCGGGTATTGCTGGGGAAGATGGGGCTTGATGGGCATGATCGAGGGGTGAAGGTGATTGCTCGGGCGTTGCGGGATTCTGGGGTGCATGTGATTTATTCGGGTTTGTGGCAGACGCCTGCGTCTTTGGCGATTTCGGCGCGGGATGAGGATGTGGATGTGATTGCTGCGTCGATGATGTCGAATTCACATTTGGTGTTGGGAAGGAATTTGATTGAGGGACTCAAGGTGGTGGGGCGGAGTGATATTCCGGTGTTGATGGGTGGGATTTTGCCTGCTGAGGATGTTGAGAAGTTGAAAGAGATGGGTGTGCAGGAATGTTTTCCGACGGGGACGGGGTTGATGGATATTGTCAATGCGGTCAAGGCGGATGTGCGGGCGCAGGATCATTTGGTTCCATCGGGGAACGCTTCGGCGCAGCTTGCGCGGGATATTTCGTTGATGCATGATGAGAAGGCGATGCGGCCTGATGCGGTTCGGCGTCGTCCAAAGTATGTTGTTGGATTTACGGGGGCTCCGGGTGCGGGCAAGAGTACGCTACTGGCGCAGATGGTTCGGGAGCATGCCAATCGGGCGAAGAAGGATCCGTCGATTGGGCGGTGCGCGGTGATTGCGTTTGATCCCAAGAGCCCGATTACTTCTGGCGCGCTGCTTGGTGATCGTTTGCGGGTGGATTTCAACAACATCGGGGAGCATGTGTTTTATCGTTCGCTTGCGATTCGGGGTGAGGATTATCATGGGTTGAGTGAGGCTGTGGAGCTTATTGGTGGGGCCTTTGAGGGGGATATGGCGTATGACACGGTGTTTGTGGAGACGGTGGGGGCTGGTCAGAATGAGACGATGATTCGTGAGTATGTGGATACGACTGTTGTGGTGCTTACGCCTGGGACTGGTGATTCTGTGCAGATGGATAAGGCGGGGATTCTTGAGATTGCCGATGTGTTTGTGTGCAATAAGGCGGACCATCCTGGGAAGGATATTTTGGCCAGTGACCTGCATGAGATTGCGGGGAAGACGCCTGTGTTTGAGACGGTGGCGACGCATGCTCAGGGGATTCCTGAACTCTTTGATGGGCTTTTTAACTGATGAGCGTGTTTGACGATGAGATACTTGAAGCTGCGTCGCGCGCGATTGCCAATGCCAAGGCCCAAGGGGTGACGCTTGGGTGTGTGGAGTCTTGCACTGGCGGGCTTGTTGGGGGGGCGTTGACGGCGATCAGTGGGTCGTCGGAAGTGTTTGCTGGGGGGTTGGTGACTTATTCCGATGAGATGAAAAATCGGTTGGTTGGTGTTCAGCGTGAGGTGCTTGATGAACATGGGGCGGTGAGTTCTCAGGTGGCGGCTCATATGGCGATGGGGGGGGTGAGCGTGCTTGGGGTGAATCGGTGTGTGTCGATTACGGGGATTGCTGGGCCTGGTGGTGGGAGTGATGAGAAGCCGGTGGGGACGGTTTGGTTTGGGCTTGCGGTTGGTGGGGCTCACGAGGTGAAGTGTTCACTGGCGAATTTTGAGGGGGAGGGTTTGGGGGGGCGGGATGAGGTTCGGATGCAGGCGGTGCTGACGGCGTTGAGTTTGCTTGATCCTGGGGCTGGAGACGAGTGATGAAGTGTATTGTTAATGGTGAGCCGAGAGAACTGCCCGATGGCACGAGTGTCGAAGGGTTGATTGAGATTTTGGGGATGAGTGATGCGATCTGCGCGGCTGAGGTTGAAAAAAAACTCGTCCCTAAGCGGGAACGAGTGTCTTGTATACTTTTTGATGGGCAGCGGGTGGAGATTGTCACTTTGATCGGCGGGGGCTTCCTGATAACCACCAACAACGTGATCATTCAAAACATCCGGTACCGTGGGGGATCCGAGA
>JAESRA010000196.1 GCA_016764895.1 Phycisphaerales bacterium
ACCCAAGAACCCACCATCCTCCGGCTTGGGGTCATCTCACATACGCAAATCACCAAGGTACTCGGCCGCCCAGTCCACATATCTACGGGTGCCGATTCTGGAGCAGCCCGCTCGCCGGGAATGCTCGGGGCTCATTATCAGCCCTCCAAACCCACCCTGCTCAAGGGGTCTGATTCACTCTCTGGCGCAGACCAAAGCGTCTATCTCATCTCGTGGTCCCTCCAAAACGCCGAATCGGCGGGCGGTTTGACCGCAATGCCAAGCGACCCAGAGAGCTATGCTCGCAGTCTGTATGGCGCGATGCACCACGCAGAGCTTTCTGACGCTTCCCAGATATGGATCGAGCGCCCCCCAAAATCCGCCGATGAAGAAGACGACACCAGTTCCCTCATGTGGGCCGCAATCACAGAACGAATAACCAGAGCCTGCCACCCCACCCCCCAAAGTTAAGACCCCCCAAAGTAAAGACCACCCAAAGTAAAGACCCCGTAAGTAAGCCCCGCCAAAGTAAACACCCATAAAATAAAGAATCCACCAATGCTCACCCAAGAACACACCACCCCAAGTCAGGTTTCAGATATGCCAAGCAAAATCACCATTGCACTCGCCTCCGGCGACGGGATCGGCCCAGAAATCACCGCCGCGTGCATGAGTATCTTCAAAGCCGCGGGTGTTCTGGACTCTGTAGAGTTCACAGAAGTCGACATGGGACGCAAAGTCTTCAACGAAGGCGACACCCGAGGCATGACCGACGAAGCCATCGAAACCATCGAAACCACCGGAATCCTCTACAAAGGACCCATGGGCACCCCCATCGGTGGCGGCGGCAAATCAATCAATGTGACACTCCGAAAAACCTTCGGCGCCTTTGCCAACCTCCGCCACTTCCAAACACTCCCAGGCGTCGAAACCGTCTACTCACGCGCCGGAGTCCCGGTAGACTTCTATGTCGTCCGCGAAAATGTCGAAGACACCTACGGCGGCATCGAACACCGACTCACACCAGACTCCTACTGCGCCAAACGAATCATCACAACCCCCGGCTGTGACCAAATCAACCGCTTCGCATTTGAAACCGCCAAAGCATTTGGCATCGACAAAGTCACCTGCGGGCACAAAGCCAACATCATGAAAATGACCGACGGGACTTTCTTAGATAGGTTCAAGTTCATCTCCCAAGACT
The DNA here is from genome assembly GCA_016764895.1 of Phycisphaerales bacterium. Classification (GTDB taxonomy): domain Bacteria; phylum Planctomycetota; class Phycisphaerae; order Phycisphaerales; family UBA1924; genus UBA1924. The sequence goes on from JAESRA010000196.1 coordinate 1,184, forward strand.
ACCCAGAAATCGAGACCGAAGATGTCATCATCGACGCGCTGTGCATGAACCTCGTGCTGCGTCCAGACAAATACAAAATGGTCGTCTTGACCAACCTGCAAGGCGACATCGTCTCTGATCTTGCGGCCGGTCTTGTCGGCGGATTGGGCTTTGCGCCATCGGCTAACATCGGCGATCAGATCAGTATCTTTGAGGCCGTCCACGGGACCGCCCCGGACATTGTTGGTCAAGACCTCGCCAACCCGACGAGCCTGCTGCTCTCCGGGCTCATTATGCTCCGGCATATCGGGATGCGCAAGACCGCCGCGATCATCGAGAACTCGCTGCTCTATACGCTTGAATCTGGTGTCCATACCGGCGATGTCAAGGGTGTCGGAAACGCCGTCGGCACCAAGGCCTTTGCTGCGGCGATCTCCGCCAACCTCGGCAAGAACCCAGAAACCATCGAAGGCTCCGCCGTCCCTGCAAAGGACGAACTGAGCCATACGCTCCCGGTCCGCCCAAGCGTGAACCTCATGATGACCACCCACGAGCAAGTCGAAACAACCGTCTGCGGCTGCGACATCTTCCTCCAATCCATACTCAACCCAACCGAACTCGCATCCAAACTCCAACGGCTCACCGAGAACACTCCATTCCGCCTAACGGTGATCTCCAACCGAGGCACGCAAGTATGGCCCACCGGCTCGCCCTATACGGAAATGGTCAACGAATGCTGCGTGCGATTTGAGCTCAAAGAAGGCACCGTCATCGGCCAGGGCCCGACGGTTCACCTGCTGGCCAAGGTCGCCGAGAAGTTTACAATCACCGAATTCATCCCCATCCGCATGTACGACGGCGTCCCCGGATTCTCACTCGCCCAGGGTCAATAAAGTAGGTTTTTAGGGTGCCACGCCTTGACCGTCTTCGGCAAGGCGTGTCTTGAAAACTGTTCAACGAATCTGAAAACACTGCTTGCCGAAGACGGTCAAGCAGTGGCACCCTGCTTACCAAGATATACTTGTGCATGACACACACATTGAATCGGTTCCTTATTTTCGTCGCTGTACTGGGTTCTTTCTGCGCCACCACCACCGCCCAGATCACCCCTGAGCAGTGGCGTCAGGACATCGACACACTCACCGAGAACCTGCTCGAACGCCACCCAAACTTCTTCACCACCCACACGGTCGAAGAGTTCGAGGACGCCGTCGAAACGCTTGACGCGAATCTTGAAACGCTCAACGACGCTCAAATCGTCATGGAGATCAACCGCCTCATCGCGATGGGAGGCGACTCGCACACCAACGCCGAGTTCAGCGCATTTGCCAAAACCATGAACCGTCTCCCGATCCAGGTCATCGTTCTGAGCGACGGCGTGTTCATCTCCGCAGCCACCGCCCAGTATCCAGAACTCGTCGGCAAACAAATCCTCCGTTTCGGCGACACCAAATCCCTCGACGCCTTTGATCAAATCAGCGTCCTCTTTGGATACGAAAACAACTCCCGGCTCATCAACGCGGGCAGTTCGTACATCACGCTCGTCCCCGCGCTGGCGGCCGTCGGGCTTGCCGATCAATGGGACGCGAACACTTTTGACATCACCATTAAAGACGACCAAGGCGAGCGTCTTGTGACCCTTGAGTGCGACTCGCCCGAAAACCGTCAGCAATGGATCAGCTTTGCCCAAGGTTTCAAGAACGGCATGCCCATGATGTACCGCAAAAGCCACGGCAACTACCAAACCGAGTTCCTCAGCGATTCAAAAACCATGTACCTGGCCTACAACAAATGTGAGGATGCTGAAGACTTCCCAATGAAACTCCTCATCACTTTCATCACTGAAAAATCCGACGAATTTGACGCCCAACGCATCGTCATCGACCTCCGCTTCAACGGCGGCGGCAACGAAACCGTCCTCTGGCCATTGATCGACGCGCTCAAAGATTCCCAGCGTTTCAATGATCCTGGCGACATCATCGCCCTGACGAGCCGGTACACCTTTAGTTCCGCAGCGTCCAACGCCCATCAACTCCGCGACCGGGCCGGGGCGATCCTGATCGGCGAACCCACCGGCGGTAAGCCCAACCACTTCGGTGAGATCAAATCTTTCCAACTCCCCAACTCCAAACTGACGATCTCCCATTCAACCAAATGGTTCCAGAAGGTCGATGGCGATCCCGATGCGGTGCATCCTGATATTCTCATCGAGGTCGGTTCAGAAGATTTCTTCGCTGGCAACGACCCCGTCTTGGACGCCGCCCTGAACTACGAGCCAGATTGACCTTCCGGTTTCTGAGTGCCGGGTGCCACGCCTTGACCGTCTTCGGCAAGGCGTGTCTTCAAACCTTTGAACACAACCCAAGACACTGCTTGCCGAAGACGGTCAAGCAGTGGCACCCCGCTGGTCCTGCCAGTCTGGCAGACATGACCGCTGAAAGCATGGAAATCGCCCCTTGCATCTCACCAGCCGTATATTGAGCGTGTAATTACCCCATTTCGATTGGCACGGGCATTGCAAATACTCCTCTGCAAATATGAACAATGTCCCCCACGCGTGATCTTCACTTTGGGGGGAAAGGAGAATAGTCATGGGAAAAATCATTGGAATCGACCTCGGCACCACCAACTCAGTCGTCGCCGTCATGGAGGGGGATACCCCCAAAGTCCTCATCAACAGTTCAGGCAACCGCACGACCCCATCGGTCGTCGGCTTCACCGATAAAGGCGAACGCCTCGTCGGGCAACAAGCCAAGCACCAACAAGTGACCAACCCAGAGAACACCGTGTTCTCGATCAAACGCTTCATGGGGCGCCGGCACAGCGAAGTCTCATCGGAAGAAAAATTGATCCCCTACGAACTCACCGGAGGCCCGGACGACTTCGTCCAGGTCAAAATCCGAGGCGAGCAATACTCCCCTCAACAAATCTCCGCGATGATCCTGGGCGAGCTCAAACGCACCGCCGAAGATTACCTCGGCGAGACCGTCACCGAAGCGGTCATCACCGTGCCGGCGTACTTCAACGATGCACAGCGCCAGGCAACCAAAGACGCCGGCGAAATCGCGGGGCTCTTGGTCAAGCGGATCATCAACGAACCAACCGCAGCCGCACTCGCCTACGGGCTCGAAAAGAAAGCCAACAAGAAAATCGCGGTCTTCGACCTCGGCGGCGGCACCTTCGATGTCTCCATCATGGAAATCGGCGACGACGGCGACGGG
>JAESRA010000197.1 GCA_016764895.1 Phycisphaerales bacterium
CGGGGGTGGTATCTTCCTGATGGGACGGATATGGAGAACAACGGGACGATGCCTGACATTCGAGTTTCGCAGACGCCGACGGATGAGGTTCGTGGGATTGATCGGCAGTTGCTTGCTGCGATTGATGCGATGTTGACGGATTTGGAGACGCCGTAGCAGACCAAGGAACCAGGGTTTGGGCTGGGTTCATCTCGCAAGAAAGGAAATTGTGAGGCAGTGATTGATTTGGGGTGGTTTGGATGGAATAATCCCGTCCTGATTGCGGGGTAGAGCAGTCTGGTAGCTCGTCGGGCTCATAACCCGGAGGTCGTTGGTTCAAATCCAATCCCCGCTATTGCAGTAATGACAGGGACTTGCGTGAAATCGCGAGTCCCTTTTTCTATGGATTTTGAGTCTGGTGTACCTTGTTTCGTGCCATAAATCTCAAAGTGTGAGGACGGTCGAAGCACGGCACCGGTTTGGGTGGGATTGGGTTTGAAATCGGGCACCGGGCCACCTGCATGGCACCCGGATCGTGGGTGTGATCTGTGGCGGGCGATCTGTTTGGGTGCCCGTTTTTTGTACTCTATATTTAAAAACCCCCGGTGCCGAAGATGGCTCGGGGGTTTGTATTTGTGTGAAGACTTGATTTAGGCACGGCGGCGGCGGGAAGCGATGAGTCCTAGACCGGCGAGAGAGAGGAGTGAACTTGGAGCTGGGATGACCTGGTTGAAGGTGATGGTGTCGAGGAGCATGTTCCATTGGCCATCGGAGTTGAACTCTTCGAACTCGATGCGAGCGATATTGGGGATGGCTGAGGACATTGAGAAGATGGCGGCACCGGAGTTTGCGTTCGAATCAATGGTATAGATTTCCGAATCAAGGAGGAGGCCCGCGATATCGTATGCTCGGACTTCAAAGTCGTTGAAATGGATTTCGCCGTTGAAGAGCAGGCCTTCGACGAGGTTGACATCGAGTCCAGAGATATCGATACTCAGTATGTTGCTGAGTGACGGATCGGCAAAGTTGGAGGATGCGTAGACATTGGGTGCGGTGGCGAACTCGACAGCTGGGAAGGCGGTTGGGAAGCCAAGAATGACGCCGCCTGAGAAGGTGACCTGGTTGGAGATGAAGTTGAGGGTTTGGGCGGGTCCTGCGGCGGCGTAGGTGTCTGGGCCGAGGGGGAGGGAATCGAAGTTGACTGTGTGGACGCTGAGCCCAGCCGAGGCAACTGAGGTGATGGCTGTGACGGCGAGAATGGTAGTGATTGTGCGATGCATGGTGTTCCTCTTTCTTGTTGATTGGGGTTTATCCCAGAGTGTGATGGGCACGAGTTACCCGGTACATGCAATAACATGAACTTGCGTGTACATAGGGAGTGTGGATCAGAATTATTCTCGGACCAGCAAAATGGGAGTTATTTAGAAAGATATTTCCCAGCCGGTACCCTTCTTGGGCTGTTTTGGGTGATGGAGGTTTTGGTGTGCGGGGGTGTGAAGCGTGCTTCGCCGAAGACGGTCGAAGCACGGCACCGGTTTATGTGGGATTGGGTGGGGTGGAAGTTGGGTGCCCGGCACCCCAAAGGGTAAAGGAGGATTTGGGGGTGACTGGTGGTTTGAAGACCTCCTTTGCCTTTGGGGTCAAAGGAGGGCACCCGGCGCATTTGCATTGGTCTTCACGGGCGAAGAGGTGAGTGGTGGGGGGGATGAAGACATGCAGGAGGCGAAGACGCCACCTATCATGGCACCCGGCACTCATACCGGATTTGTTTTTTCTCGATTGGTTTGGGGTATGATGGAAATAAGATTGAAGGGTGATATGTTGAGCAGGTGTGGAGGTTCTTGTGGTTGATTTTTTGACGATGGTTGGGATTGGATTTGTGGCGGTGGCTGGTGGTGCTGTGGTGCTGCATGTGGTGGCCAAGATGGGGGGATTCGGGAAGGGGGTGATGGAGTTTTTGCGGAAGGCGCCGGGGTTGGATTTGGTGGTGGCTTGGTTTACGATTGGGCCTGCTGTTGGAGGGTTGATTGTGTTTGGGTGGCGGGGATTACTGGGGGGGATTGTGGGGCAGATGATTGGATTGACGGTGTGGGGGTGGGGGCATGAGTTTGTGCATCGGAAGGCGGTGAAGGGGCCTCGGATTGTGAAGGTTTTGAATCGGTTGGTGGGGCGGTGGCGGAATCATGGGGCGTTGTGGGTATCTGCGCTGGCGGTACCTTTGTTTTGGGCGGTGCGGATTGGGGAACTTGTGATTTATCCGTTGTTGATTTGGTTGTTGCGGTTTCCCAAGCACAAGCAGGGGGAGTGGATCAATGTGTCGCGGCACAAGTTTGATGGGCTGGTGGGGCATGATTTGATTTGGTGTTTGTATTGTGATTGGATGACGGGGGTGTGGTCGCTTGGGTCGGAGATGCTGCGGAATGTGGAATCGTTTTGGTGTCCGATTCGGTTTTCGGACACGAATAAGTGTGCGAACTGTTCGGTGGACTTTCCTGATATTTGGCGATGGGTGGCTGATGATGGGAAGATGGAGGATGTGGTGGAGTTGCTTGAGGAGAAGTATGGGATTGGGAAGGATGGGGGGGATGCAGGGGAGCGGCCTGATCGGAATTCTTGGTTTGGGCATAAGGATCGGGGGGGGCGGGTGGAGTTGACTGTGGAGGGGGAGAAAAGGGCAATGGGCAATGGGGAGTAGGAAATGGGAAAGAGGAGGAATTGGATGGGGTGCCCTGCTTACGCGCAGCTTAAGCAGGTCTCTGGTACACTTTCAAGATGAAACGGATCAACGATCCAAATCACGCTCGTTATATCACCTTCTCCACATACCAGCGTCTTAATCTCTTGGGTACCGAGGCACTCCGGGACGCGTTCCTCGACCAACTTATTCGAACCCGAGAGCGGCACCGATTCTTTCTTTATGCATGGGTTGTGATGCCAAATCATGTACATCTACTCCTGCGTGAGCCGCTGGATGGTGATATCGAAGGAATACTGAGAACGCTTAAACTTGGATTTGCCAAACGCGTTCTCAATCGTTGGATCGAACTCGATGCTCCGATCTTGGAGCGGTTGGTCGATGCACGAGGAACCCGTCGTTTTTGGCAGCGCGGGGGTGGGTATGACCGGAATGTTCACTCAGATACGGAGTTTGACGAGAAGATTGGATATATTCATATGAATCCGGTGCGTGCGGGGCTTGTCAAAACGCCTGCTGATTGGGCTTGGAGTTCTGC
>JAESRA010000020.1 GCA_016764895.1 Phycisphaerales bacterium
CCCGAGCATTCCCGGCGAGCGGGCTGCTCCAGAATCGGCACCCGTAGATATGTGGACTGGGCGGCCGAGTACCTTGGTGATTTGCGTATGTGAGATGACCCCAAGCCGGAGGATGGTGGGTTCTTGGGTGGTCAGGTCGAGTACGGTGGATTCGATCCCTGCTCGGCAGGCGCCGCCGTCGATGATGAGCAGGTCTTGACCTTTGAATCCGCGCGCGACATGGTCGGCGGTGGTGGGGGAGATCCAGCCCGATGGATTTGCACTTGGGCCGACGATGGGTTTTCCTAAGGATTCGATCAATGCGAGGGCAACAGGGTGCGCGGGGCAGCGGATGGCCACGGTCGTGCCTCCAGCGGTGACGATATCGGGTACCGATTCGGATTTGGCGAGCACCAGCGTCAGCGATCCGGGCCAGAACGCTTCGGCGAGTTGCTGGGCCTGATCAGTCCACGACTCGACCAGATCGTCGGCCATTTCAGCGTCCGACACATGGACGATCAGCGGGTTGTTTGCGGGGCGGCCCTTGAGCGCGAAGATCCGCTCGACCGCATCGGTATCAATGGCATCGGCACCGAGCCCGTAGACCGTCTCGGTGGGGAACGCGATGGGTTCACCCAAGCCCAATCGAGCAACCGCGGCGACAATGGCTTCTGGTCCTTCGAGTATCTCAGTCATCGGATTTGTCCACATCATCTGCTTCCGTGTCGTACTCCGCAACCGACTCGCCAGGCGTGAGTTGGTTGGCGTCGGGGACGACAAAGTCGATCCGGTTGCGACTCAGCGTGGTGCCCATGGCTTGGTAAAGATCGACCATCGCGGTGTTGTAGTTGATGAGGGCCAGTGCTTCTGAAATCTCAGCGTTTGCCAGTGATTCCTGTTGGTTGAGTTCGAGGTTGAGGCGTTCGACGGAGTAGCCCGCGTTGGTGAGTTCTTTCTCAACGATCAGAGCCCGGAGTGCTTCGCCCGAAGCGACGCGTGAGAGCGTGGTTTGGCTGATGAGCGTGTGGTTGGTGACGACTGCATTGAGTGCGTTTTTGATGTCAAGGACGATGCCCTGGACTGTTCGCCGGTATCCGACGATGGACTGCATCCGTGCTAAACGGGCCCGGCGGAACCCGGCCTCGCCGATGCGGTTGCCGATGGGCTGCTCGAAGGTCAGCCCGATGAGCCAGTCGTCGATGAAACGGTTTGAGATTGAGTTGCCGTAGGAATCACTGACCGAGTCGTCGAGCCCGAGGAGCCGGGCTTGGGCGGTGAGGTTGAGTGTTGGGAGACGGGAATTTTTGGCGACATTCTCGCGGATGGTTGAATCGTCGATGAGCAGGATGGATTGCTCGATCTCTGGGCGATGGGTGATCCCCGCGTCGATCGCGTCGAGCAGCGAGATCGAAAGCGTCTCGGCTACCGAGGTGTCTCCGGGCACCAGTAAGATTTCTGATCCTACGGGCATCCGGTCGTCGTTCATAAGTTGTTTGAGACGATCGCTCGCGTTGCGGAGCGCAGTTTTGGCGGTCAGCAGGTCTGATCGTCGGCGTTCGACCCGCGCCACCGCATCGGCGACTTGCGCCTGCCTTGCGTCTTGGACGCGCCGGGCTTTGATGTCATCGCGGACCTCGATGCCTCGGTCGAGCAGTTTGGCGCGGATGATGACTTGTTTGTACGCAAAGGCGAGTTGCCAGTACGCGCGTTCGGTGTCTGATGCCGAGGCGATGAGCTGGCCTTTGAGAGCCGATACCGCTGAACGCTCGGCATTGCGAGCGAGATAGACCTGCGACATGACTTGGCTGCGTCCGAACCCATCGAGCAATGGTTGATCGTATCCGAGGACAAAGTTGGACGAGTTGCTTGGGTTTGGGCTCGCCGAACCGAAGAACGAGGATTCAACATTGGTGTATCCGAGATCATGCTGGGCGCTGAGTGATCCGCCGGTGGTCAGAGATCTGCGGATGCCCAAAGTTGCCGAGGCGGTATCAGATTCGTTGCGTGTCACCCCGCCGCCGAACACCGATGCCCCTGTTTGTGGGGTGATCGAGTCTTGGCCTTGGACACTCCCAAAGAGTGTCCAATCAAACACGGCTTCGGCTTCAACGAGTGCCGCCTGCGAGATCGCCGGGCCATACTGGGCAAACTCCACATCAAGATTTCCACGAACGCTCGCCTGGACGACGCTCTGGAGCGAGACCGGGATCAAGACCGTCTCGCGTCCGAGCAGATCCAGGCCGATGAGTTCAGCGATGGGGTCTGTATGGGGGTTCTGAGATTGGAGTTGCTCGACATAGCCAGCAGTTGAATACTCGTCCTGGATCTGCTGGAGGTGATCGTCGCGGATCTCAAGTTTGGTCAAGTCGGTGGTGGCGTTGAGCTGAATCGGGTGGGATTCGCTCGAATCGCCTTTAGCAGCGTCGATTTCGCGCTGGACCGAGTGGACCATTGCATTGCGGAGTTGCTGTTCGCTGTTGCGTTCAAAGGGTGATCGGCAGCCGCCGATACAGAGCGACAGGGCCAGCCCTAAACCCAGTGGTGCGAAGGGGAAATCACGCAGACTCAGACGGTGGAGAGGTTGAAAAATGGTCATCGTCCAACGATAGGAGGGCATGAATCCACAGGTCATATCTGGCGCAAGGAAGATCGGGTCTTTGGCGTATCAATCGAATACACTACGCTGGGCAACTATCGACCTCATAGACCGGGAGACCAATATGCAGATCAGCCAACTCACTCGTTTGAACTCCATTCTGAGTGCCGTAATCCGTAATTCTGGGGTGCTGGCTTTGGCCGTTGCGATGCTGATGCTTCCTTCGGTGGTCCGTGGTGCTGAAGAACCGGCGTGGTTTGTGATCCAGACCGAAACCGAACCCGTTCGCTGCGGCGACCAAGAAATCTACTACACCATCCACGAGTTCCAAAGAGGGGCAGTCGTCGGGGTTGATGGAACCTCTGGCGAGTACTCGAAAGTCCGCTACCCAGCGGATCTCGGGGCCTTTGTCCCTGCCCGCGATGCCCAGTCGATCAAGATCGGGAGTCGTATTCGTTTGCTCCAAGATTCAACCCTCAATGCGGCCTCGATGCTCAGAGGGATCGATGGATCGTGGTGCCCTGTGTATATCGAACCACTCAAAGCCGGGACCGAGATGGCAGTCCTTGAAGTTGTTCGAGATGAGGACAACCAGATCAAGGGATACCGGGTCGCCCCGCCCCGCCCGCCGGTTGTCGGGGCCTACCCGCATGGCTATGTCCGCACCGAATCCCTCCGCCCGGCGACCGCCGATGAGATCAAGCAGCATCAGGGCGGTAAACAGATCACAACCGGCCGCCCGAAGTTGACCGCAGGTCCAAAGACCACCCCTAAACAAGCCGCCCCTAAACAAACCACTCCAAAGAAAGCCGATCCAGTTGTCGAAGAAATCGTCGATCTCCGCGAGCCCATGGTGACTCCGGAGCAACAAAATAATGCTTCATCAACCCCAGAAGAATCAGCACCTCAAGACCGTCCCGCTGTAATCAAGAACACCATCCCCGTGGTCGTATCACCCGAAAAATCGACCAAGGTGAACATCACAGCCGCGAGCCTGGAAGCACTTGAGGCCTCGTTCGTAAACGCCCGCTCCATGCCCCGCAGCCAGCTCGACGAGGCACTCTCCGAGTTGCTCGCAGAGTTCACCCGCACGCGCCGCGCGACCGGTGATGATGATTCGGCTGCCCGGCCTCTGGACCAACGCATCGAGTGGCTCAATATCCGTATCGAGACGCGTGACCAGCGCCGAGCGATTGCCCAAGCCTTGGCGGCCGCCGACGATCAAGCAATCGAACTCAGCGGCAAGATCAAACAATGGAACAACTCACGGGTCTACACCTTGGTCGGCCGATTGATGACTTCTGGTGTGTACACCGGCGAGCATCTGCCGTTGCTCTACCGCGTGCGGGTGCCCGATCCGATCTCCGGATTCGAACGCACCGTTGGCTACATCGCTCCCGGTTCGGATCAGGACCTCCGCCGGTATCTTGGGAAGATCGTTGGTGTTGTTGGTGATCCTGTCCGCGATGATGCACTTGCCTTGACTGTGCTGAGCCCGACGCGTGTCGAGTTGATGCCTGGCCAATGAGTAGTCAATGACTGATGAATCAGTAAACCAACGCGATGATTCTCCGGCTGGTCTTTCGATGGCCTCGGGTTTTTCGATGATTGCAGATCCGGTCGATGCCGCAGCTCAGGCCGCCCAGATTGCCCATAGATCACTCAATGGCCCGGCTGATCTGGTGATTGGATTTGTGACCCAGCATCATGCCCAGCGGGTCGGGATGATCGCCGACGCCATCCGTGCTCGGCTTTCACCCAAGCACCTGCTGCTGGTTTCTGCTGCGGGGATTATGGGTGATGACACTGAGATCGGTTCAGGCCCAGGTATTTCGCTCATCGCCGCTTCGATGCCTGGGGTTCGTATGCACCCGTACATGCTCGATGCGACTTGGGGCTCGATGGATCCTGCGCAGCGCGCATCCAAAGTGGGGGAAGTCATTGGGGCCTCTGAGGAAATGGCGGCGTCGTTTTTCTTTGCCGATCCATTCTCTGTGCCGCTGGTGAATCTTGTCCCGGCTCTGTCGGCTTGCCGCGTTCAATATTCGGACACGAACGGGAATATCAAACGCATCGGGACCATTCTGGGCGGGCTCGCTTCAGCGGGAAACACGCCCGGCAACAATACCCTGTTTATCGACGGCGAGATCCGCAACTACGGAGCGATGGGGATCACGCTTTCGGGAAATCTTCAAGTCGATACGCTTGTTTCTCAGGGGTGCCGTCCCATCGGCAAGCCGATGGTCGTGACCCGCGCTCGCGGAAACTTGATCCTTGAACTCGGGGGCAAGCCTGCGATCGAAGCAATCCGCGATTCGCTCCATGATCTCAACATACCCGACAAAGAACTGCTCGACAACGGATTGCTTATTGGACGGGTAATCAACGAACAGAAATCCAGGTTCGGTCGTGGCGATTTCCTAATCCGCAACATCATGGGCGGCGACGAGCAATCGGGGGCCGTGGCGATTGCGGATCTTGTCCAAGCGGGACAAACAATCCAGCCGCACCTGCACGACGCGCAGACTGCGCGAGAAGATTTGTCGTTGTTGCTCGACGCGCAGCGTCTGTATGACAGGCCCGCCGGTGCCATGGTGATCTCATGTACCGGGCGTACACAAGAATTTTTTGGAGAGCCCGCCCACGATTCTCGGTCTATCCGCCACGCGTTCGATCCGCTGGTCGATGGTGCAAGGCTCGCCAAAGCTGGCAGAGAACTCAACGCGACCGATCAGGGCATCCCATTGGCGGGTTGCTTTGCGGCTGGCCAGATCGGGCCGATTGGCGATACTATTTTCCAGCACGGGCACACGATTGTCTCGGCCCTCTTCCGCGAACCCGAAGAACGCGATCTGTAAGCACAAGCAATATCCGGGTTGAGTCAATCTCGCAGACGAGAAGAGATGGTCACTCACAGCCCCCAGCCCCCAG
>JAESRA010000198.1 GCA_016764895.1 Phycisphaerales bacterium
ATTTACGATGATCGTGATGCTGATGGGAACTTTGATGGGAAGGATGCGCTTGGATTCCGGTTTGAGAGTTGGACCCCTGGGTATATGCACGGGGCGTATGAGGTTCAGATGCCTTTGGATATAGTCGATGCTCAGGTGGCTGGTTTTTTCAAGAAGGGGATGGTGTTTACGATCCCGCTGATTCTGTTGGCTGGTGGTGGGATGATTTTCTTGTTGCGGATGTTGCTATCTAAGCCGCTCAATGCGACGATTGAGATGATTAAGGATGTTGCGACGGGTGATGGTGATTTGACCAAGAGATTGAATTTGAGCCGGAACGATGAGATTGGGAAGCTCGGGCACTGGTTTGATGTGTTCCTCTCGAATTTGCATGGGATTATCAGTCAACTCAGCGATACAACGCAGGCGGTTGCCTCGGCATCAACCCAGATCGCGGCATCGGCCGAGGAGATGGCGGTTGGTTTGCAGACTCAGGAGCAGCAGACCCAGCAGGTCGCGGCGGCGGTTGAAGAGCTTTCGCAGTCTGTCAATGAAGTCGCGGCCAAGTCGGCTGATGCGACGACGGCTTCTGAAGAGAGCCAGCATCAGGCCGAGGAAGGCGGGGGGATTGTGAGCGATACAGTTGAAGAGATGCAGGGGATCGCTCGTGAGGTTCAGGGCAGTGCCGAGACGATCAATACGCTTGGTCAGAAGAGTGAAACGATTGGTGAGATCATTGCCGTGATTAATGATATTGCTGATCAGACGAACCTGCTTGCGCTGAATGCGGCGATTGAAGCGGCACGAGCGGGCGAGCATGGGCGTGGGTTTGCGATGGTTGCCGATGAGGTCCGGAAACTCGCTGAGCGGACGACCGAGGCGACCAAGGAGGTTTCTCAATCGATCCTTGGGATTCAGACCGAGACCAACTCGGCGGTTCAGTTGATCGAGGCTGGTTCGAATCGTGTTGGCAAGGGTGTGGAACTGGCAACCAAAGCCGGGAAGGCGCTTGAGAGCATTGTTGCGGGTTCGCAGAGTGTTCAGGGCATGGTCCAGGACATCGCGGCGGCCGCCAATGAGCAATCGGCGGCGACCGGTGAGATTGCTCGAGCGGTTGAAGGGATCAACTCGGTGACGCGGCAGTCGTCTGAGGGTGCATCGCAGGCGGCCCAGGCGGCAAGTGATCTGGCGCATCAGGCTGAGAACTTGCAGAGTTTGGTAGGGCAGTTTAAGCTCTAGTTTTTAGGAATATTTCTCCCAAACGGAGTAGCGCAGCCCCTCAGCAAATGGTGGGGGGCTGTTTTTGTATTTTGGTGTGCCCTATCATTCTTTTGCAGGAGTTGGACTTTCAGAAATGACATGAGAGGGAATATCCTTTGAGCATCGCCCGCAAACTCTTTTTCTATATCATCGTTCTTGTTGGGGTCAGTTTTCTGATTTACAGCAAGCTCTTCCGTCCGATCCCCGTTGTTGGATACGAAGTCAAAGCGAGTCAACTGGTTGTCGAGGTCATGGGCATTGGCACTGTCCAGGCACGGACCGCCACTTCAGTTTCGCCAAAGATTCAAGGACGACTCATTGAGTTAAATTTCGATCAAGACGATCGTGTCACAATGGGCGAGATTGTCGCCCGACTCGATGATGCGGACATTCTTCGCCAGGTCGAAATCGCAGAGGCCAATTTTGATGCTGCGATCGCTGGGCTTGATCGACTCAAGGCCGATGAAGTCCGTGCGCAGGCGGTGCTTCGCCAGGTTAAGCGAGAGATTCAACGCGTTCGCATGGCATTTGATCAAGGTGCTGCCAACGAATCTGAGATTGATAAGGCAGAAGAGCAAGTCGCCATCGCCCAGGCCGATCTCGCGCGAACCAAGGCGGGCAGTGCCGAGGGGCGGATGCTGAGTATTGCTGCCGAGAAAACACTCGAATACCAGAGAGCCCGGCTCGACGATACCATTATTAAGGCTCCATTCGACGGATTGATCGTTCGGCGCGACCGTGACGAGGGCTCGATTGTTGTGCCCGGCTCGGGGATCTACTCGCTCATCTCGCTCGATGAAATCTGGCTTTCTGCATGGGTCGACGAAACCGCGATGGCTTCACTTTCGCCCGATCAACCCGCCCGCGTCGTACTCCGATCCCAGCCCAACGAGCCATTGAGCGGGCATGTTGTTCGGCTCGGCCGCGAGACCGACCCAGAGACACGCGAGTTCATTGTCGATGTGATGATCGAGCAACTCCCCACACATTGGGCGATCGGCCAACGCGGCGAGGTCTACATTGAAACGGCTCGATTGGATGATGTGCTCGCCGTGCCTATGAATTTTATCCAGATGATCGAAGGGCAACGCGGGGTGTATATTGCCCGCCAAGGACGCGCCCAGTGGACGCCTTGCACCTTTGGTGCACAAGGACGCGATACGATTGAGATCACCGAGGGCATCAGTGCGGGTGACACGCTGATCCGTACACCTAAGCAGGGCGCACTGCGTGACCAGAAGAAGGTCGTGATCCAATGAACCTGGCCATCCGTGATGTCCGGTATAACTTGGGACGGTTTTTGCTCACCGCAGTCGGGCTTGGGTTGTTGTTGATGATCGTCATGGGGATGGGCGGGATTTATAAAGGCATCGAAGAAGATGCGGTGCTGTTGATCAATGAACTCGATGCGGACCTGTGGATTGTCCAAAGCGACACCCGAGGCCCTTTTGCTGAGCTTTCCCGAGTGCCGTCCAATGTCGAAGATCGCGCATGGGCTGTTCCCGGTGTTGCCAGCGCACGCCGATTCGTCACCCATACCGTCCAGCGAGAATATCAAGGGCGATCAATCCGCATTTCGATCGTTGGGCTTTCTTGGCCAACCGATCGCGGTGAGTGGCTGCCGATTATTTCAGGACGGACCATCGCCCAAGGGCACTACGAGATGGTTGCGGATGTCACGCTCGGGCTTGGGGTTGGGGAGTATATCAAGCTCGGCAAAGACACTTATCATGTCGTCGGTATCACCAAAAATATGATCAGCTCCGGAGGCGACGGGTTGGCTTTCATGAGCATTGCTGATTCACAAGCAATCCAGTTCGATGCCGCGGGCGAAGCGACACGCTTAGAACGCGCCGCCCGGCGCGGGCGTGCAGAGAACGACGAAATTACACAATCCCAACCCGGAATGCTCGAGCGGGCGGACATGCCGACAAGCAAGAACCCGGCGTTTGGATCGCCGATGGTCAGCGCGATCCTTGTGAACCTCAAGCCCGGCGTCGATATCGAATTCGCCAGATCGGTCATGAGCGGGTGGGCGGATGTGACGGTGTATACGGGCGAGCAACAACGCCAGCTCCTGCTTCAAGGGCCGGTGGATCGCGCCCGTCGACAGATCGGGCTCTTTCGCGTATTGCTTGTTGCGATCTCGGCGATCATCATGTCGCTGATCCTCTACACCATGACCCTCGACAAAATCCACGACATCGCGTTGCTCAAATTGATGGGTGCTAAAGACCGCGTGATCCTTGGATTGGTGCTTCAAGAAGCCTTCTTGCTCGGCGCAATCGCGTATGTCCTCGCCTATTTGATCGGGAAACGGCTGTTCCCGTTCTTCCCACGGCGCGTCATTATCACCAATGACATGCTCGTCTGGCTCGCGTTTGCCGTCATAGTGATTTGCATTGTCGGC
>JAESRA010000199.1 GCA_016764895.1 Phycisphaerales bacterium
CCGCACCGCCCCGCCCCGCCCAAAAAAAGTGAAGAAATGATCATGGGTGGGACGCCTGTGCCACGGGTTCTTGGTAAAAACAGAAATGCCTTCGGCACTACCGAAGGCATTTCAAACATCTCTTGGGGAGCTTTCGATCCCCAAATGGGCCATAGAGCCCGATTTCCTACCGGGTGTAGTAGGACACTGATTGGGCAGGATGCCATGAAATTTTCATATTATCTATGGTGCGACGGTTGCCAATTTTACCTAACTGTGTGTTTAGGCAATCACTTATGAACTTTGTGGCCGTGTGTGTATTTAGGCAGAAATTTCTTTTATGCTGCGGATTTTGCGGGATATTCGAGTTCTTCTACTGCCCAGCCCACGACATCGCGGAGGGTGATGATTCCGATGCAGTGCCGGGCTTGATCGACGACGGGGAGGCATGAGATTCTGTGGTCGAGCATTACGCGTGCGGCGGCGCGGAGCGCGGTATTTGGCCTTACGGCGATGAGTTGGCGGGTCATGATTTGGTGTGCCCTGCGTTCGAGCAGTGATCGGTCTTCGTTGCGTTCGTGGAGTTTTCCGACGAATGGGGAGAGGTTTTTGAGGAGGTCGCGGTCTGAGATGACTCCGACGCATTCTCGGTGGTCGCCATGGACGATGAGGTGGTGGTAGCGATTGGATTCAAACATATCGCGGATGACGCGGATGGTGTCGTCCATCGAGACGGTCTCGACGGGCTGGGTCATGACATCGCTGACGATGAGTGGTGGGGCCATGGGTGGTTGATCGGGTGTTGTGGGCGTGCGCTACACTGTGGTATGAGCGATAATAAATCTGGTCGTGAAGATGTAGGGTTTGGGCCGTCTGCGATCTGGGCTCCTTGGCGGCTGGCGTATATTGAGTCGTTATCGGATGGGGGGGGGTCATCCGATAATGCAGATGTGAAGAAGGCTAATTTTGGGGGGAGTACTTTGGGGGGGAGTGGGAGTTTTTTGCTTGATTATTGGCGATCGCCGGAGTGTGATGCGGCGAATCATGTGATTGAGCGGACGGATGATGGGTTGATTTTGCTCAATAAATATCCGTATTCCAATGGGCATCTTTTGGTTGCGTTGGGTGATGCTCGGCCGACGCTTTTGGATTATGAAGTTGAGCAACGGGCGGCGTTGTGGGTGCTTGTTGATCGGGCGGCGGGGTTGGTGGAGCAGACGCTTGAGCCGCAGGGGTTGAATATTGGGATCAATCAGGGGAAGGCCGGTGGTGCGGGGGTTCCGAGCCATTTGCATGTGCATGTGATTCCGCGGTGGGGTGGGGATACGAACTTTATGACGAGTGTTGGGGGGGTGCGAGTGATTCCGGCTGCGCTGGAGGCGATGTATGGGCGATATTTGAAGGTGGTTGATTCGTAAAGAGGCAGAGAAGAGGAACGCAGAGGGCGCAAAGGTCACGCAGAGGCGCAGAGAAGATTTTTTAACTCGAAGATCGCGAAGGGCTCGAAGGTGGAAATGGAAAGAGAAGAGAATAGCGGGGTGAAGAGAAGACGCGAGAATACGGAGCCCTCACCCCAGCCCTCTCCCATCAGAATGGGAGAGGGAGGAAGAGAACTCGACTAAATCAGATTCTTTGATGGGGACATCGGCCTCGATGGGTTGGGATGTTTTTGAGCCGAGGATTTGGTTGAGTTTGTAAGGGGGGATTCCTGTTCCTGGGCGTTTGATGGTGAGCATTTCTTTGGTGATGGTGGTGCCTGCGGGGATGTCGCGAGTGGAGGTGATGGATTGGCGGGCGACGAGGCGGACATCTTGTTCACAGTCGAGGACTTGTTTATACGACTGCCCATATGCGGGGTCTGTGAGAAAGTATTCGGTTGGAGGTTTGTACAAGTACTCACCAAAATCGCCGGATACTACACGGTCATTGGAAGCGGCCTGTGCTATGTTGACATACTTTGCAAATGCTATGGGCTCAAGTGATGCGGAATGATCCGGACCCGATGCTTGGCGGCTGTATGTGAGATGTTTTTCAAGAACACATGCACCAACTTTTACTGCGAGGCCACCAATATCTATATCAGCCGTGTGATCGCTGTATCCAAACTGACCTCCAGAATAGTGGAAATCAGGAGGGAATGAGAACATCCAGGAAATCTGTGCGTCTTCTCGCTTGGTTGGATAACAACTCACACATTGCAAGATCGCACACCGTGATGCTTCGGCCTCGAAGTAGCCGTAGAACGCGGTTTCAACCTCGTCGCATGTGCTCGCACCGGTGCTGATAATCATCGGCTTACCTGTTTTGGCGAGGGCTCGAATCAATGGGTAGTTGATGATGTCGGGGCTGGCGGTTTTGTAGGCGTCCCAGGGGAGGGTCTCGGCGATGGGGACTAATTCTGTGCTGAAGACGGTGACGATGGCGTGGATGCCTTTGCTGTGTGCGCGTTCGGCGACCAGTGCCATTTCGTCGATGGTGAGTTCTAGGCGGCGGAGCATTTTGATGGGGTCGGTTTCGCCTGCGTTCTTTTGGTAGGCGGCGAGTTTGGCGGCCTTGCTCATGAGGCGGTCGGTCTCGAAGAACTGGAGTTTGATGGCGTCTGCACCGGCCTGGGCGGCGGCGTCGGTGAGTTCTAAGGCGCGGTTGACATCGCCGTCGTGGTTGACGCCGATTTCGGCGATGATGTAGGGTGGGTGGTTGAGGCCGATCTCGCGGTCACCGATGCGCATGGGAAACTCTTTCATTGAGGATCGCATCGGCGACGAGTTGGTCGATGCGGGTGTCGATGTCGATGACCTGGCCTTCGGCGGTCTGTATTCCTCGTCGGTCGGTGCCGAGGAAGGCGTGGGGGCCTTCTGGTGCGCCGATTTTGCACATGAGTGCGTCGGGAGTGAGGGCGATGACGCCGCCGTCGGGGACTTTGGCTGGGGGGAGGTCTTGGCGGCGGAAAGTGTTGTGGTACAGAACATCGCCTTGCCAGGGGTGGACGGTGCCGTCGTTGCTGAGTTTGACGGTCCACCAGGGGTGGTGCTTGCCGGTGCTTGCGTAGGACTGGACGCTGTGGCAGTTTGATTTGACCAGTAGGTTTACC
>JAESRA010000200.1 GCA_016764895.1 Phycisphaerales bacterium
CCGCATAAAGAGCTCGCCGATGAACCCATTGAGGTTGCGGACAAACCGCGCCCCGTGGGCGACGGCATTGGCATCGGCGTTGGCTTCTACGCCTGAAACCCCGTCCACCCACGCCGCGGGATCACCAACGCCTATTGAGTCCCAGGTTGAGGTGTCCCACATCGTGTTGATCGCCAATCCGACGGCTACACCAAGCACAAGCCCGATAAGAATCTTCCAGTGCAGTGCCATTCTATTCTGTGAGCCCATCGGTGTTCCTTCCATTGAGCCCGGACGCGACATCCGGGTGTACTACCTTACCGGGCCTTGTCCCTTTGTGCCAGTGTCCACATCCAGATGCTCTGAAACGATTGCGATGGTCGTGCCCCCTTGATACGCCAGAAGTGGAGAGGTGGCCCCCAGAACAGAGGGCAGGCTTCCAATTCCGTGGCATGGTGTATCTAGAGCAAGTAGCTCAAAGACAATACACGAGGAGCACACAATCATGAAGAATCGCAACACAATCATCGCTTTGGCCATTACCTCCGCCGCAACCATGGCCCACGCAGACATCGCCGACCCAGGCGTCTACTCGCCCTTCAACAATGCTCAGGCCAAGATTACCTTCATCGGTTCCAGCGCCGGCTACACCGGCGTCATGAACTGGATCAATCCAGATATATCCGCAAGCGTCGCCCTGTTGAATAATCACGAATCGGCCATCGGTGATTCTGTTATCTTGCCCACAATCTTCCAAGCGGGCGAGCGGATCGACTTCAGCTACGAGGTGATTAGAGGCGGGCTTGATCTTTTTGAAACTTCCGATGCCGCGGATTGGGCACAGTTCCGGGTTGATGCTTCGGATCCGGCCAATGTCTGGATCGGTGTCGAAGACATCCGCCTTCCCGGCGGTGATAGCGATTACAACGATGCGGTCTTCCAGGTCAGTTTCATCCAGGTCGTGCCAACCCCCGGCTCAATGACACTGATGAGTGCCGGCGTACTCATGGTCTCGCGCCGCCGCCGCTGAATTCACTGCTGATCTCAACAAATCATGTGTTCTCTGAGCGCACAGCGGGTAGCATCCCGCTGTGCGTAATTCTAATAAATCCAGTAAAGCCCGGTTTACACGCTACCTCCAGGTTCGGCGTGTCAAGAACGCCCAGCAGTCCGTTCACGAGAGCGTCGATACAGCGGCCGACATAAAACACGCCCAAGGGGCCAAGCGGTCTGCCCTTGGCTTGCTCGGCGAGTTCTGGAAACTCCTCTCCGGGTTCCAGTGGACCATCGTTGCTTCGCTCGTGACCCTTTCGATGGCCGTCCTTTTCGGGCTCGCGATGCCGATGAGCATGAAGATAGCAATCGACTACATCATCAACGACTCGCCTGGCCCTACCGGCCTCCCGGATTTCCTAGGCATCCACGACGGCTCCCGCGCCGACCGCGTGGGGTTGATCTGGCAACTCGGGGCGGCCATGCTCGCAGTCACCGTGTTCTCGATTTCCTTCGCTATGTGGGGACGCTGGCAGTGTACCCGCATCACCAAGCGCGTGCAGGTGGCTCTTCGCAAGCGGGTATTTGATCACGCCTCGCGCCTCCCGCTCCACCGCATCCATCACCTCAAATCTGGCGGCGTCGCCTCGATTCTTCGCGAAGACGCCGGGGGCGTTGGCGATCTGATCTTTTCGCTTATTTACAACCCTTGGCGTGCCATCATCCAGTTCCTCGGCACGCTCGTCGTCCTCATCTGGATCGACTGGCGCCTTGTCATCGGCGCGATCATTATGCTTCCCGTCATCTGGGTCAGCCACCGCACATGGATCCAGCGCATCCGCCCGATGTACCGCGACATCCGTTCGCGCCGCCAAGGCATCGACGCGATGAGCGCCGAGTCGTTTGCGGGGATGCGGGTTGTGCGAGCGTTTAATCGTCGTCAAGCTGAGGCCGCCCGGTTCACGACCGAGGGGCATTTGCTGGTTCGTCAAGAGTTGTACACCTGGTGGTGGGCGCGGACCATCGAAATCGTCTGGCAGGTCATGATCCCGGTTGCGTCGATCGCTGTCCTCCTCTATGGCGGCACCGCCGTCATCGACGGCACCCTCACCATCGGCGATCTCATGGCATTTTCGGCCTACATTCTCGCGCTGCTAGGCCCCCTCGAATCACTTGTGTCGAGTGCTACCAATGTGCAGAATAATCTCGCCGCCCTTGATCGCGTGCTTGATTTGCTCGCCGAGGATCAAGAGTTTGCCGATGTCACGCCGACCCACTCGATCTCTCCAGAATCCGTCACAGGCCAGCTCACCATCACTGATCTCTCTTACGCTTATCCCATCCGCACCAAAAACCGCGACCACTCCAACCAATCCATCACCCGAGGCCAGCCCGTCCTCCACGACATCTCACTCTCCATAGAACCCGGCGAAACCATCGCCTTGGTCGGCGCATCAGGAGCCGGCAAAACAACCTTCTGCAACCTCATCGCCCGGTTCGATGACCCAACCACAGGCACCATCACCCTTGACGGCATCAACCTCAAAGACATTCCCATCGAACAATACCGCAATCTCCTGGGCATCGTCGAACAAGATGTCTTCCTCTTCGACGGCTCCGTCTCAGACAACATCGGCTACGCCAAGCGGCGAGCGACCGAGGCAGAGATCATCGACGCCGCCCGCGCCGCCAACGCCCACGGGTTTGTCCAAGAACTCGAACACGGCTACGACACCGTCATCGGCGAGCGCGGCATCCGCCTCTCAGGAGGCCAAAAACAACGCATCGCCATCGCCCGCGCGATCTTGGCAGATCCAAAGATTCTGATTCTTGATGAGGCGACCAGTTCGCTCGATACCGAATCCGAACGCTTGATCCAGCAGGCGCTCAACACGCTGATGAAATCGCGGACGAGTTTTGTGATTGCCCACCGCTTGAGCACTATTCGTCACGCCAGCCGGATCGTCGTGCTCGAAGAGGGAACTGTTCAAGAGGTCGGCACCCACGACGAACTCTTGGCCGCCGACGGTAGATACGCACAACTACTCCGCCTGCAACTCACCGACGATTCGGATGAGCCGCTTCAACCTGCGGTTCACTAATTGAGTGTGATTTTCTTCCCCAGTGGCTAGTGGCCAGTCCTCTCGCCAAAAATAAGGGATAAGAGATTTGAACTCTTACTAAGGGTATCAGAAACCCTCGTGCTACCATTACACTAATCCCTCGGATGGTCGCTTTTGAGCCCAGTATCCTATCCGCGCTATTGCTGAGGGCAACCCGCAATCGTGCACGACTCCTATGCTGGTGGATGTTCAAAACTCTCCAAATCGTCATTGTTGCCATCGTCGCCATTGTTATGGCCGTCTGTTCATCTGCTTTGGCCCAGCCGGTTCTCCCGGATCGCCCGGCTGACCGTGACCCCGCCCTCTGGGGATTCATGGATCGGTACCTTCTGGCGATGTACGACAACAACCCAGGCGCCTATTACCAGATCGTCAACGATGAATCACGATTGGGCCAGATGCAGGATGTCTCGGCGGCCGCCCAGCAGGTCTGGGTCGATCAGCAAAGGGAACTCTTGGTGGATCTCCGGGCACTCGATCAGTCCTCATACAACGACGCGGATCGTACAGATTTTGATTTGGTTCAGTATCGGCTGATGACCAGCATCGAGCGGAGCAAGTTCAAATCCTTCCAGACCCCGATCACTTCCATTTCTGGCCCTCAGGTCTGGCTCCCCCAAATGGGCTCGCGCATCCCGATGAGCACCCACGCCCATCGAGCCATGTACATCCAGCGTCTCAAGCGGATCGATGTGCTCATCGGCGATCACATCGACAACATGCGTGCCGGCATTCAGTCTGGACGGGTCCCGCCGAAGGTGATTTTGTCTTCGACGGTTGCCCAGGTTTTGGCGCAGTGTTCAGCGGAGATCCGCAGCGACCCGGCCAAGTCCCCATTTTATAAACCATTCGATTCGATGAACCCCAAAGACCCGCAGGCGATTCAAGCCAAGGCCATCATCGAGGGCGAGATTGTTCCGGTGTTTTTAGAACTCGCGTTGTTCTTGCAGAACGAGTACATCCCTGCTTGCCGGGAGACCATCGGTGCCAGCGACGGGGTTGATGGGATCGCGGGGTACAACAGCCAACTCGCGTACCACACAACCATCACGCGCATCACCGCTCAAGCGATTCATAATCTTGGGCTCAGCGAGATTGCCCGTCTCAAGGCCGAGATGATGGGTGTCATCGGGCAAACGGATTGGTTGGCCTCAGGCGTCAACGGAAACAACGATTGGAATTCCGACGGTGCGATTTTCGACGCATTCACTGAATATCTTCGTACCGATCCGCGTTTCTACCACACCGATCCCGATGCTTTGCTTGCTGAATACCAGGCCATTAGTAAACGGATCGATCCGGGGATGGTTGAACTCTTCTACCGCCTCCCCCGCCTGCCCTACGGCGTCAAACGACTCCCACTCTACCAAGAACCCAGCGCACCCACCGCATACTACTACCCCGGCGACATGAACTCAGCCGTCCCCGGATACTTCATGGCCAACTGCTCCAAACTCGACCAGCGACCACGCTACGAAATGCTCGCACTCACCATGCACGAAGCCGTGCCTGGGCATCATCATCAGTACGCATTGGTTCGAGAGATTCAGAACCAACACCCAATCCGTCAAACAATGAACTTTACGGCCTATGGAGAAGGATGGGCACTCTACGCCGAGGCACTGGGACTTGAAATGGGCGACCAATCAACCAACGGTCTTTACGCCGATCCATACGACAACTTCGGTCGTCTCAATATGGAAATGTGGCGAGCCCTGCGGCTGGTTGTGGACACAGGCATCCACGCCAAGGGTTGGTCACGCCAGCAGGCGATTGAGTACATGGTCGCCAACAGCGCACTGGCTCGGCACAACATTGCCTCGGAAGTTGATCGTTATATCGGCTGGCCGGGTCAGGCGACGGGGTACATGATCGGGCAACTCAGCATCCGCGGATTGCGGGCGATGGCTCAGGCGGAGCTTGGTGAGGCATTTGATATTCGCGCGTTCCACGATGAGATTCTCAAAGACGGCTCGCTTCCATTGCCACTGCTTGAAAAACAAATCAACCGCTGGATCAATGATCAGCGGTCGACTCATACCCCGTGAGAGGGTCGTGTGTTTGATTCTGTTGAGTTACCCGATTGACTCGTCGGAGCCGGTGGATTTCCACTGGCTGTTGGAATCGTTCCGTCCGAGTGGTTTGGCTCGTCCGAAGGAGGCGCGTTTGCGTTGGAGTTCTGTCATTGGGCGAGCGGGGGTTGAGCCGCCAACTTCTTGGTCCAGATCGACTGATCCGGCGGAGCTGTTCTTTGGAGATGCTTGAGATGAGCCAACCGGCGGCCCCAGTCGTTTGGTGCGAGCGTCATCAATGGAGCGATCCATCTTATTAAGAAGTGCTCGGACCTCATTGAATGCTTTGCCGTTATTATCCATAGTTCATCCTCCGTGTGAACCATGCATCGGCGACTCGACAGGGTCACTTGGCCGTGGATATGGGGCAGTTGCCAATCCATCGGAGGCTGTGCCGATTATGACGGTGAGGGTCTGGAATATGAAAAAACAGACCTTTGTGTGGGGTGTAGCACGGGGGGTTCTGCCGGTTGAGTGGATAAACTTGTGGACCATGAATCCGACCAACAAACCTCTTCCTACTTCAGAAACCGCGCAGCCCGCCCCGCATTGGCCACACCCGGCCGAGGCATCTGTCTCGATGGTGCCCCAGGCCGTCCGTGTTCAGGCGCGGCGTGATCAGTTCTGGTCCAATGTCGTCCGCGATACCTTAATGGCGATGGCTACCGCTGCTGCGAGTTCCAGCGCACGCCTAAGCCCGACCCCATCGGCGGCCCAGCATTCCATCATTCCGGTCGCCGACCTCTTTGATGGTCGAATGGGAATCATTACCAGCCTCGGACAACGCATCCCTATTGCCGATATCTTTCCCGTCTTTGCATGCTCTGCGGTGGGCTCCAAAGAAGATCGCAGCCGTTCTGCCGATGTCCAGTGCACCATCTTTCGGATCACCACGCCCACCGGAGAAACCTACACCCTCCCAATCTCACACATTATCGGAATCCACTCGCTTTCCGAGGATTTGGTTCGCCAGCTCGAAGCCGCGACCGAGGACCTTCAAGACGAGGATCGCCAGGGCATCGAGGGACTCCCGTTCGGCTTTGGAGCTTACACAGCTCTCTCCAGATCCGAAGAGGACGAAAATCCAATGATTGATGACCAGCAATCTCCAGAATCTCAGTAATCAATGGGAATAATCATTCCCGAACGGGCGTTTAGTTATAAACTGTTCGTCCACCTATCATTCGATCATTGAGCCGGAGATTTTCTATGTCAGTACTGATTGCCATTCCTGTCTACAACGAAGTGGGCTATGTCCGCGGGATTCTTGACCGCGTGCGTCACTACGCCGACAATATCCTCTTGATCGACGACGGCTCGACCGATGGCACCCCAGAAATTCTCGAAGAACTCCGCGAACCGATGGGGCTCGACATCATCCGCCACACAACCAACATGGGCTATGGCCACGCGATCAGCGAAAGCTTCAATCGCGGCGCCCGTGATGGCTATGACTGGGTCATCACCATGGACTGCGACGACCAGCACGAACCCGCCCACATCCCCACATTCATGGACGCGATCAAACGCGACGACCTCGACATCATCTCCGGCTCCCGCTACCTCAACCTCGACGCCAAATCCGAGATCGCGCCTGCCGACCGCCGGGCCATCAACATGACCCTCGCCAACGAGATCAACGACCGCTTCGGCTACACACTCACCGACGCATTCTGCGGCTTCAAAGCCCACCGCATCAGCGCAATGCAAAGAATCACCCTAACTGAGAACGGCTACGCCTTCCCGATGCAACTCTGGGCACAGTCCGCCGCCCACAACCTCCGCATCGGCGAAATCGAAGTCGATCTCATCTACAACGACCCCAACCGGACCTTCGGCGGCGGGCTCGATGACTCCGTCCATCGCCTAGCCCACTACCGCCAGGTGCTCGCCCGCGAGATCCTCAACGCCAACGCTCAGGTCGAAGTCTCCAAACAATCGTCGAATGTGCAAGCGGTCAACTCCCGATGTCGGTGTTGATGAACCCATCGACCTCGCTTTGTCACGCACAGGAACCCGCGTGTATGGCCTTAGAAAAAACCAGCACGCCCCCCCAAAAAAACGCGGAGATCGCTCTGCTCCCCGCCCCAAACGCATGGCCCGCAGAACTCAACGCTCCGCGCTCTGAGCAAGCGATCCGAACGCGAGAGCAACTCGGGCTCCCGACCGATCGCCCGATTATCGCTTCAGGCCATCAGCCGATCCTCTTCCATCCGGGAATCGTTGCCAAGCTGATTGCGCTGGATCACTGGTCCAAAAAAACCGGGGCGGCCGCGGTGTGGGTGGTGCCTGATCAAGATGTTGTTGATCCGGGATTGGTTCGATTGCCAAAGCAAGACGGCGATTCACTCATCGTTGAAAGTTTCCGCATCGGCGGGGTACCAACAGAACATTCCCCGGCCGCCGTGTTGCCCGCGATTTCAATCAATGCGGATATACCCAAAGAACTCGAATCCACCGGCTCATGGCTCATGGGCTATGAGTACGAATCATCCATCGCCCGCCAGTTCGCCCGCGCAACTATTGGCATGCTCTGTAAGCAACTTGATCTCCAAGAGCCGGCACTGGTCTTTGCTTCGGATCTGCTTTCGACCGATGCGGGCACCGGTTTGCTTGATGCGATGCTCGCCGATCCCAAGGCCGCGATTGAATCGTACAACGCAAGCGTTGATCGGTTCCCAAATGCCGGGGTCCGCCAACTCTCGATCACCGAGACCCGGATCGAACTCCCGCTCTGGCGGCTTGCCGGCGATGCCCGCCTCCCGGTCTATGTCAATCTGAAACCGGGGGTAGATTTTGATCGTCAGCACCTGATTCCGCGCGGGCTCATGATGACGGCGATCATGCGGGCCTTTGCCTGCGATCTCTTCATCCATGGCACCGGTGGCTACAACTACGATCAAATCACCGAGGCGTGGTTTGATGGCTGGCAAGGCCAATCAATCGCGCCAATCGCCGCCGCCAGCGCGACGATGCGGCTGGGGTTTGAAATTCCAGCAGTTCCAGACCCTGATCGTGCTGTATGGGCCGCCCATCATGCGCGCCACGATCCTGCGATGCTTGGGGATGAATCGCTCGCCAGGCAGAAATCAGAACTGGTCGCCGCAATCGCAGATTCCAAGTCCAAAGGAACCAGGACAGAGACGGCCAAGCTCTTCGCTCAACTCCAACAGTTGCTGGTTGAAGCCCGAACCAACAACGCCCAGACCATCAAACGGTTCGATGCGGCGTCGAGAGCCGCGCAGGAGTCCCGCAAGGTTCACGCGATTGTGAGCGATCGAACCTGGGCATTCCCGTTGTACACCGATCAGCAAATGCAATCGCTCAAAGACGCTGTGATCCGAGCCCTTGGGGGCGGGGGCTGATACCCTCTGTCATGACCACTCTTCGATCTTTCATCGCGCTCTGTGCATTGGTTCTTGTTTCATGCGGACCATCGCCGTCTGTGACCCCCGCTATCAAGCAGGGCGAGAACGCCGAGCAGACCGAGTTCAGACTCGCCGCACTTTCCCCGGCGATTGCGGTCATGCTGCGTGATCTTGGCTACGAGGATCGCATCGTCGCTAAGCACGACTACGACATGGTCTTGAGCAACCGGGTTCCATCGGCTGGATCAGAACTTGGTTTTGATCTCGAAGTTCTTATCGAATCAAACCCGACGCACTTGTTCTTTCAGAAGACCAGCGCACATCGCTCGCCCAAGTTGTTGCAGATCGCCCAGGACCGGGGCTGGATTATTGTTGAGCGTCCGCTCAACACGCTCGACGACATCGCGGTGGCGATGGATGATTTGTACTACATGTTTGAGGGTACCCCGCAAAGCCAGCCCAAAAACTTCGATGTCATGGAGATCAAGGAACACTCCCCGCCCAGCGAAGGGCTCGCCCTTGCGTGGGATGATATTGGCCCGGTTGCCGACGGAGCCGGCAAAGTTCTGGTGCTGGGATCGGTCGATCCGATCGGTGCGATGGGCCCCGGTTCATACCACTATCAGATCATCCAGCGGCTTGGGGCGACGCCTGCGATCGCCGAGGGGTCGATGTGGGTTGAACTCGACTACGAAGACCTGATCGCTCTGAATCCCGATTCGATTATTCTCATCGCGCCCAAGCAGCCGACCAACGACGACCGCTTTGGTGAGCCGGTCAAGCCAACGCTCGATGAGATCAAGACTCTGTTCGGCCCGCTTGCAGATCTGCCGGTTGCTGCCTTTGAGGCCGGGCGCATCGGGGTGATCGATCATCCACTGGGATTGCTCCCGTCGGGGGCGTTGGGCGAGGTGGCCGAGGAGATGGGCGAGTTGATGAGGGAATGGGCCGAGTAGTGGCACCCGGATTTTTTTGGAGAATGCTATGACCCCGCAGGCACATGCACGGAGTGGCCTTTGTCGAAGACTTCGCGGTCGAGTGATTTGCTGTGCGTGTCGAGGAGTTGCTGGTCGCTCATGTACTCTTCAAGATCAAGATTGATCGTCAGCACATACGCGGCCCGAACGCCTACAAAGAGTTCATCGCGCTGGGTATCAGAGAGAGCCAGCGCATCGATGCCCTGCTTGAAACTCATCCAGTCGGTGCGTTGTGATTGGCCCATTGGGTCGTGGCTCATCATGCCGTCGGTTGGGTGGTCGATTTGAAAGACTTGCCGGAGTTTGCGGGCGACGAAGCGGTTGCCGTTGAGGGCTCCCATGCGGACATAGTGGAGTCCAAAGATGTGGAGGGGTTGGTCGGCGTGGGACTTGATGTGATCGACAAACCGCTGGGTACCGGCCGTCAGGGTCTCGGCCATTCCGGTTTGGTAGAACTCGAGATCCAGAGCAAAGTACCGCTCAAAGAAATGCTGCTCGGTGACAAGGTACCCCAGATCGGGCATCAGCGGTATGGCTTGCTTGAGTGCTGAGTCCAGTGCGCGGTGGACATGGATCGCTTGTCCGAGGTAGGCGGCAAACTGATCGCGGCTCATCGTGCCTTTGATCATGGATTCAGGAGTCCCGCCGCGTTCGGCGATCTGGTGGAGGTCCCAGTTGTCGTTCTTGAGTCGAGTGGTGATCGGCGATGAGGTCATCAAATACTCCTGGTCTATTGAGAGTCAGTCTCAATGCTAGGCGGCGTATTTCGCGTGCTCTTCACTTTGGGGGGGGGTGTAAAAAAAGGGGTGTAAAAAAAGGTGCCCCCCGATCGATCCGGGGTGGGGGGTGGACCATATCGGGGGGACTTTGGGGGGCAGGTTGTGGCGAGCACGATTGGAGCGGCTCAAGGTTTCAAGGAGTCTCTGAAGGAAGTATACACCAGATTTGTCGTCTGGCTACAGAAGTATAGCCCGAATCAATCAGCCGGCACTAAACGCGGCGAGAAAAGCGGATACATCAAAGAAATCCCAAACACCGTCGTCTGTGAAGTCCGCGATGGGGTCCTGGGCGGAATACAGCGTCAGGAATGCGGATATATCGAAGAAATCCAGTTCTCCGTCGCCGTTGATGTCGGCGGGGTTGCTCGAACACCCGATCGACACGATCCGAAGGTCATCAATTCCGGCTTCGACGATGGAACCGGAATCAAAATCCGACGCGATGAATCGCACTCGAACCTGATTGGAGGCGGGGACTGGGAATCGTTTCTCGACCCATACGCCGGCATTTTCGGTGACGATTTCAAGGGTTGACCAAGAGCCGCCGTCGTTGTCGGAAATCTGGACAAGCATCGAATCTGCATTGGGGCTGGCACCTGCGTTGTTTGAATACCATCGCCAGTATACAAGTTCAGAATCGCTGCCCGCATTTGATGCGTCCATGGATGGGGAGGTCAGGGTAGTGGCGCCGCCGTCGATGTCGTTTGCGCCCAGCGATCCGCCCGCGGCTGCGTCGGTGATCCAGCAGAGTGTGCCGGTGCCGGGGGTGTGGTCATCTTCGGGTTGGGCGGCGGTGGCTTGTGGGTTGGCGCGTTCCCAGAGGCCGGTGGTTGCGGTGTCGGAGGGTTGTCCGACGGTCCAGCCGGTGTTGGTTTCCATGTTGTCTTCATAGGTGATGTTGATTTCTTGGCTGAGTGCGCTGAGCAGAGAAGACTGGCCTCCGGCTGGGTAGCTCATGGAGACGCCGCTGAGTGAATCGGCGGTGAAGTAGTATTCGATGATTTGGTCGCAGGGAGCCCCTGGCAGGTGCCCGGTGAATGTGGAGGAGCCTGAATCGACCATCGTGACGGGAGTGAAGGTTCCAGCAGATTCAATCCGGGTGTGGAGTGTTGCTGATGACGGATCGATTTCGCTGATCCCCGGCGTTGCGGTGAGTGTTATGGGGGTCGGGGTGTTGGCTTGGGTGATTAGCAGCGCATCGTGGGAGAGGGTCATTGCTTGGGTGGTGCGTTGGGCGAAGAGTTTGGCGGCTTCCCAGTTTTCTTGTGCGGTGGGGAGGATCACGCTTGGGGGCGGGGAGAAACCGTCGAGGCCGCCGCTGGCGGGGCGGAGTTCAAAGGTGAAACTCGGAACATCGCGGTCGGCGTAGAACCAATCCGAGCAGGTGCCCGCAGCCGGATAAAGCTGCCATGATTGGATCGGGTTATAGAACATTCCTGAGACGGATTGGATCAGGGCCGAGAGGTCGCCTGAGAGGTTGATGAACATGGTTCTGTCGGGCTCTGGGGTGACGAGTCCTGAGGCGTAGCCCAACGGCCAGAGGATGAGCTGGGAGAAGGTGTGGTAGTCGATGTGGGCGGCCAGGTCTGTGCCGAAGCTGGTCGCCAGATTGCTGATGGCCAGTGTTTCTGGTTCAGAGAATGCGGCGGTGCCGTGATAGACATCTGACGATGGATCTGTTGAGGTGCCGGCGCCGCCGAATGCTACCGAGTCCCAGTTGCGGTTGAGGTCAACGCCGAAGAATGAGGAGCCGGCGTTGTTGCGCCGGTTCTTGCGCCAGTAGCGTTCGTTTGACCATGAATACATGTATCCGTCGGGGTTGGTGACTGGGATGATGACAAAGCGGACCGAGTTCATGAGGGCCGTGACTTCTGGGTCGGTATCGGCATCGTCGATGAGTTTGGATGCAATGTAGGTGACGGTCATTGGGCTGACCCATTCGCGGGCGTGTTGGCATCCGTTCCAGAGGATCACCGGGCGATCCGCAGCCAGATTCCCCGGCTCATCTGGAGCGGTGATGGTGTACGAGAAGATGTCACGCGATTGGATAGTGTCCCCGATGTCGGCTTTGGTGACCAGGTCTGGGCGAGCGGCGACTTGGGTATCCATGTAGGTGTAGATGTCGGCGAGTTGTTTGTAGCCGGTGAACCAGCTTTCGTCGTGGGTGGAAGCTCCGCGCTGGATATTGGCTTGGGGTTTGTAGATAGGGCCAAATGCACCGGTGTTGTTGGTGATGTCGAGCCGCTCGCGGGCGACGAGCGATGACCATTGTTGTTGGTTGTGTGTTTGGAGGTCTTCGATTTGGATGATTGGGTTGACGCCGAGTTTGGTGAGTGCGGGGAGGTTATCGCGGGTGATTTGGAGGGTGACTTGCCCGAGGCCGGGACGCTCGGTCCATGAGGATTCTGCCAGATCAAGGGCGGATTGGAGTTGCTTGGTGGTGTTGATCCAGATCGAGACGACCATGTGGTTTTTGTAGGTTGTTGGTGCTGCGTGTGTGAGGAGGTCGATGCGTTCGACTGGTTTTGCTTGCTGTGCGTTTTGGGCTATTGCAAGTGTGGTTGTCAGACCAAGAACAGCGAGGAGTAATCGGGTTGCGGGGGGGGTGGGCATCTCTTCTCCAGAGGTGGTTGGTCGCTCATAAATAAGACTTCAAGAGCGAGAACAGGTTGCGGGTGTATCGGCGGGGAGGGAATCGTGATTCGATATGATTGGTGATCGAGGGGAACTGATTTGGTGATCGAGCGGGTGGGTGGACAGAAAGTCCGAGAACTGTATGGACCCAGAAATAGACCCAGAAATGGATCAAGTATGGATCAAGTATGGGTCAAGAGCCACAAATGGGTTGATCCGGGTTCTGCTCAAGCAAGAAACTCTACGCATGGTGGGGAAATTGGTTGCGATTTGGGACGAGTTGATGGTCAATGGTTGCGTTCTTGGCTCAAACATGTCACAATCAGTTCGATAAACCTATTTGAGGCGGAGCGGTTATGGGTATACAGGAAATAAGTCAGTCCAGCGGGGGCCAGGAGCATCGGGCATCGACCCATGATGTGCTTACGGATCTGCGTGCTTTGGAATACATGCTCGATCATGATATGTTCGAGACGGGGATCACCCGGATTGGTGCCGAGCAGGAACTGGCGTTTGTTGACGAGGCGATGAAGCCTGCGCCGCTCGGGCCTCAGATACTCGAACTCATCAACGAAGAGCGCGCAACCACCGAGATCGGGCAGTTCAATATGGAGTTCAACTGCAACCCGAAGGTGTTGGGCGGGGCTGTACTTTCTGATCTCCACCATGAACTCGAAGAACTGATGACGCTGGCTCAGGATGCTTCGATGAAACTCGGCGCGATGCCGATCCTGATCGGAATCGTCCCGACGCTCCAGCAGGAACACTTGTCCAGAGAGTACATCACCCCCAAGCAACGGTACTACGCGCTCGACGAGCGGGTCACCAAAGCCCGTGGCGGGCGGTACGATATCCGAATCAAAGGGGTCGACGAGATCAACTTTTCGCACGATTCGGTGATGCTCGAAGCACTTAACACCTCCTATCAGCTTCATTTTCAGGTCGATCCCGAAGACTTTGCCATCGCGTATAATGTCGCCCAGGCGGTGACGGCTCCGGTGCTTGCCGCGGCGGCCAACTCGGCGGTGCTTTTTGGCAAACGACTCTGGCATGAGACACGCATTGCGATCTTTGAACAGACGGTCGATACCTCAGGCCAAGACATCCCGACCCAGCGCGACATCGTCAAACGGGTTCGCTTCGGCGAGGGCTGGGTCAAAGAATCGGTTGCCGAGCTGTTTAAATCCGATATCGCGCGCTTCCGCAATATGTTCAAGGCCGATGTGGTTGAGGAATCTCTGGCGATGGCCGAGCGGGGGGAGATCCCCAAGCTCTACGCGTTGCAGACCTACAACGGGACGCTGTACCGGTGGAACCGCCCGTGCTATGGGATCACCAATGGCAAGCCACACTTGAGGATCGAGAACCGGGTGCTTCCTGCGGGGCCCACGATTGTTGATGAAGTTGCCAACTCGGCGTTCTGGTTCGGGCTGATGAAGCGGATGCCCAAGGTGTATCCCGACTTGACCGAGCGGCTGGCCTTTGCCGATGCCAAGGCCAACTTTGTGGCCTCGGCTCGAACGGGGCTGGATTTCAAGATGCGGTGGCTCGACGGGAAAGTTATTCCGGTGCGAGATCTGATTTTAGGTGAACTTGTCCCGATGGCGATCCAAGGGCTGCGAGAGGCCGGGGTTGATGGGGACGATATTGATAAGTACATGAACATCATCAGCGAGCGGACTGAGACGGGTCGCAACGGGGCGCGGTGGATGATTTCATCGGTCGAGCATCTCCATGAGCAAGGCACGCGGGCCGAGCGGCTTTCGACTTTGACGGCGGGGACGATTACCCGCCAGCAGGAAGGGAGGCCGGTCCATGAGTGGGAGGTCGCCGAAATCCGCGAGAGCGGAGAGTGGAGGCATCATTATTCGACGGTGGGGCAGTACATGCAGACGGAGTTGTTTACGGTCCGGCAGGATGAACTCATTGACCTGGCGGCATCGATCATGGACTGGGAAAAGATCCGGCATATCCCGGTCGAAGACAAAGAACACCGGCTGGTGGGGCTGGTGAGCTACCGGGCACTGTTGCGGCTGGTGGCCGATCCGGTCAAGCGCAAGAGCGAGTCGATCGCCGTCGAGGACATTATGGAGAAGGACCCGGTCTGGGCGAGTCCTTCGATGCCGACGCTCGAAGCGATTCAGTTGATGAAGAAGCACGGGGCATCGTGTCTGCCGGTGGTTCAGGAGGACGGGAAGCTGGTGGGGATTGTGACCGAGCACGATTACATGCGGATTGCGGGCAAGTTGCTCGAAGATCAGCTCCGGGGCGGCAATGATACTCAATGACGGGCGTGTTTGCGTCGAGATCAGTATGTGGGGATCGTTGCGGAGCTTGCTGTGCCAATGACTGAAACCAATCCTGAGATCGAAACCAAGTGTGTGCAAGAGGTGCCGATCCGTTATCTAGAACGGGAACTCGGGCGGGCAGGTGATGGGATGAGTGGGGCCACGCTGGTGGTGCTTGGTGGTGTCCATGGCAACGAACGGGCGGGCTTGATCGCAGGGCAGCGGGTGCTTGATCGTTTGGCTGAAACTGATGAATCTGCAATGACCGGCCGATTGGTGCTTCTTGCAGGGAACCTGGCGGCACTCAATCATGAAGACCCGGATATGCGGTATGTGGATCATGACCTGAACCGGCTGTGCCAGCGCCAGAGGTTTGACGAGCCTGCATCGACCAGCGTCGAGCATGGGCAAATGCTTGAACTCTTTGCGGCACTCGAAAAAATCCATGAATCATGCAAAGAATCAAGGCAAGAGATGATCGTGCTGGATCTGCACACAACCAGCGCAATCTCGCGGCCGGTCGTGGCGTTTGAGGATTCACTCCCGGCACGCATTCATGCGATGGCGATGCCCTGCCCAAAATATCTGGGGATCGAAGAAGAAGTCAACGGCTTGGTGATCGATGCCGTCACCAACCGGCTCGGGTGCGTGTCGTACCTGATCGAGGGCGGGCAGCACGATGATCCGGTCTCGATTGATGTCCACGAGGCGGCGATCTGGATCGCTCTTGATACAGCAGGGATCGTCGGGCTTGAGACCAATGATGCCGATCCGCTTGGGTACATGAAACAAGCATCGCGGGATCGCGGGTATGTGGTGTACGATGTGCGGCATCGCGAGCCGATCGTTGATACGGACTTTGTCATCTGCGACGGGATCGAGACCGGGAGCGAGGTCTACCCACACAAGACCGTGCTGGCAATGCAGGGCGGGGAGAAGGTGTACTCGCCGATTTATGGACTGGTGTTCTTGCCCAACATGCAGGCCCGCAAACGCATCGGCGACGACGGGTTCTTTATTGTGCGGAGGATCAGCACCGGGTGGGTGAACTTGTCGGCACGGCTGCGCCAGCAGGACTGGGTGCATTGGCTTATCGGGATCATGCCTGGCGTCTATCCGCGCGAAGATTCGACGCTGCTGGTTGACGGGGATTTGGCGTGCGTGCTCCGTAGACAGGTGTTCCATTTGTTCGGATACCGGCTCGTGCGCCACGACGGGCGCGATGGCGGGGCCGGTGTTGCCCGCGTGACCAATGGCATCAAGGCGTTTTTCAGAGCCTTGTTCCGAGGTCCGATCAGGGACGAGAATGGCAAAAGTCCAGATGCCGGGGATCACCGGCTTTGGATCGTTCAGCGTCGCCGGCTTGATCGCCCGCTTGATGATTGAGCGTGCTGTATAACCTGGGTATGAATCAGCTCAAATCTTTCTGTCTGATAGCGGTTTGGTTGTGTGTAATCGGTGTAGCAGCCGGGCGTGCCTACGGGTAGGTCTGCGATGCGGATGAGGAAGGATTTTTTTTTGGAGGGGGGCAGGCGGCGAGTGATCCCTGCAAGGGCGGGCGGCCCAGCGGCATAGACTAAAGGCCCATGGAATCGAGCCAAAACAACGACAACTCCGTATCGCGGGCCCCGCTCCGGGCGGCGGTGACCATTGGCGCGCACTTTGTCGTTGATGTTTTTTCATTCATCGGCGTGGCGATCTTGCCGATGCTCGCCGTGATGCTGGATCTCCGCCCGGAACAAAAGGCGTTGCTCCTTGCGCTGGGGGCGGTGTGTTCTGGGATTGTTCAGCCGATTGTTGCGTTGGTGAGTGATCGGTTTGACTCGCGCGCAATCGGAACCGCGGGGTTTGTGCTTGCGGTGTTGTGTATCGGGAACCTGGGGATTGCACGAGACTTTACTGAACTGGCGATTTTGTACAGTGTTGGCGCGATGGGGATCGGGGCGTTTCACCCTCCGGCGGCTGCGGTTGTTGGGCAACTCGGCGGCTCGAAACGGTCGATGTATATCGCGGTATTTTTTCTCGCCGGGATGATCGGCGGGATTGTGGGCAATGTGTTTACGCCTCAGTTTGTTGAATGGATGACTCCTGATGCGGTGGCCATTGAAAATGGAGCGGGTGCCAAGGACGGGCTGCTGGCGATCCGATGGTTTATTCCTGTTGGGCTCGTCGCGGCGTTGTTTCTGGCAATGGCGATCCACAAATCCGGGCACCGACATCACGCGGCCCATGAACAAAAAGAATCTTGGGACAGCCGGGAACGATTCGGGCGATGGTTTGCGGTCTGGGTGTTGTATGCGAGCAATGTGCTGCGGTTTACGGCCAACATGGCGCTGATGTATCTGTACACCGAGTGGGCGGCGCAGTATGTGCTGGCTCGCAGCGGGGCGGGTTCGATGAACGACCGGCTTGGAATCGAAGCATCGCAGGTCAACGGGACGCTGCAAGCGTCGATGCAGGTTGGGATGGGTGTGGGCGGGATTACGCTTGGGTGTATTCTGGCGGCTCGGTTTGAGAAGGCCGTGTTTGTGATTTTGCCGATGCTCGGGGCGGTGTGTATCGCGATGATCCCGAAGCTGACGGCGATGGATCCTGAGATCGGACGATGGATGGTGATGGGGGCATCGGTGTTGTCTGGGGTCGGGTTCGGGGCGGCGATTCCGGTGAGTTTGTCGCTCTCTCAGCGATTGCTGCCGCACCGGACGAGTTTGGTATCGGGGTTGATGCTCGGCGGGGCGTGGATGTTGTCGTTCCTTGGGCCGATGGGGGCTGAGGTGGTGCAGAACGGGCTGGGGACCAAGCCCCATGTGCCGGGCTTTGTGATGTGGATCGTTGAATGGCTGCCCGATTCGATGCAAGCCGGGTTGGTTGAGGGGATGGGGATCGACGCGGCGTTTACAGTGACGGCGATTGTGCTGGCGATTGCGGGTTGTGTGACAATTTTATTGCCGCACAAGCTGATTGTCCGCAGCGCGGACTGAAGTGTGTTTTTGAATGATGAAACAGGTTTGGCGTGACACGGCTGTGACGGGCGTGTGACACGGTTGTGACATTGATGATTTTCAGGCATGGTGTGACAATCATGTGACGACCTTGGGTGCAATAGGTTGGTATCTCTATGCGTAGGACGGTTGGCATTGGTGCCGGCTGATCCAGTCAAACAAACACACGCAAGGAGATACATCATGAAACGCACGACACTCGCATTGACATTGATTCTTGGGGCAGGGCTTGCACCTGTGGCAATGGCTGCTTCTGAAGTTGGCGGGCCGGGCTGCATGCAGGTGCAGGACAGCTTTGCACAAAAGAAGGTCGAGGTTGTCTTTGTCCTTGATACCACCGGCTCAATGAGCGGGCTCATCGAAGGAGCAAAGCAGAAGATTTGGTCGATTGCGTCATCAATCGCCCAGGCCCAGCCAGCGCCAGAACTCAAGATGGGGCTCGTCGGGTACAGGGACCGCGGGGATGCGTACATCACCACGCGCACCGCGATGACCGATGACATTGATACAGTGTACGAGAAGTTGATGGGCTTCAGTGCCGGGGGTGGCGGGGATACACCAGAGAGCGTGAACCAAGCGTTGTATGAGGCGATCGAGCGGTTTGATTGGTCTGATGATCCATCGACACTCAAGATCGTGTTCCTTGTCGGTGATGCACCGCCTCAGATGGATTATCAGGATGATGTGAAGTACCAGGCGTCGTGCAAGCTCGCCGCCGAGCGCGGGATCATTGTCAATACGATCCAGTGCGGGAATCTCGTTGGCACCAAAGGCCACTGGACCAAGATCGCCAACCTGACCAACGGCGCCTACGCGGCGATCGCTCAGGACGCCGGAGTTCAGCGGATTACGACGCCTTATGACCGCGAGATCACGGAACTGGACCAGCAACTTGCGTCGCTGATGATCGGGTATGGGGATTCGTATGAACTCAAAGCCCAACTGGATAAGCGTGTTCGTTCGGCGATGATCTCGTCGCTCGCGACTCCAGAGGCGTCGGCGGATCGCGCGCTCTATAACCAATCTGCGGCGGGCCGGAAGAATCTGTATGGATCCAAGGAACTCGTGGCTGATCTTGATTCTGGTGTGTTGAAGTTTGATGAGATTGAGTCGGAGGATCTGCCCTCAAAGTTTCAAGGGAAGACCAAGGATGAGCTCAAGGTAATCATCGCCAAGAACAACGAGCTCCGGATTGAAATACAGTCCCGGCTTGGCGAGCTGGCCGGGCTCCGCAAACAGCATCAGGAGGAGGCCCGCAAGAAGCTGCCGGGCGATGGGTTTGATATGAAGGTGCTTAGGGCACTCCAAGAGCAGGGAGCGAGCATCGGGCTCAAGTTCTCGTCAGTAAATGACGCAGATTCTGAGGGCAAGAAGGATTCAAAGGATAAGAAGAAATCCAAGACCGAGGACTGATCCTCGATCGGGTATGATTCATAAGCACACCAACGAAAGGTATTGACCATGACCAAGCACACCATTCGATACGCCGCGGCCCTGTTGACATTGGGGGCAATGCTCCCCGGCGCACTGGCCGACGATACTGCACTGACTATTTATTCAACCGCCGCGCCGGGGGCGATCCCCGCCGAGTGGTACCGTCCGGTGCCGGGGCAGAATCAGGGTTCCGGGTACAATCGGTACAACCAGATTCCAGGCTACGCCGTGATTCGGCAGGATCGGACGCTGGAGATTGAACAAGGGCTCAGCGAGCTCAAGTTTACCGATGTCGCGGCGATGCTTGATCCCACGACCGTTCGGTTCTCGTCACTGACCGATCCCGATGGGACGAGTGTCCTTGAGCAGAGCTACCGGTTTGATTTGTTATCAATGGGGCGGATGCTCGAGCGGTATATTGACCAGACGATTATTCATAACGGGCAGGAGGTGACGCTGATGTCGACGGCCGCGGGCGGGATGCTCTTGCAACTCGACGACGGGCGCGTGCAGTTCCAGCAGGGCTACAGCGGTGTGGTGTTCCCATCGCTCGATGAATCGCTGGTGACCAAGCCGACGCTTTTGTGGATGGTCGATGCGGCCAAGGGCGGCGAGCACGAGACGCGGGTGTCGTACCAGACGACAGGCATTACCTGGTGGGCGGATTACAACCTGGTGTACACCGAGGGCAAGGACGCGAATCATGGAACGATGGATATTGGCGCGTGGGTATCGATTCTGAATCAGTCGGGGGGGACCTACGAGAACGCGAAACTCAAGCTGGTCGCGGGCGATGTGCATAGAGCGCAGCCACAGAATCGGTATGCCAAGAGAGAGCGTGTGTATGCGACGGCCGATGCGGTTGGGGGTGCCGCGGGCTTTGCTGAAAAGTCGTTCTTTGAATACCACCTCTACACGCTCGGTCGCCCGACGACGATCCCCGACCGCTCGACCAAGCAGATCGAGTTGTTCGAGGCCGTCAACGGCGTGCCCGCTGACAAGATCTTGATGTACGACGGAACTGCTCAGGCTCAATGGTTTGGCGGCTCCGTGGCGATGGATCAGAACTGGGGTGTCCAATCCAACTCGAAGGTCGCTGTGTTCCTGCGGTTTGACAACACCGAGGAGAACGGGATGGGAATCCCGCTGCCCTCAGGGCGAATCCGGGTCAACCAGCTCGACGAGGCCGACGGGGCATACGAGTTTATTGGCGAGCATGTGATCGACCACACGCCTCAGGGCGAGACGATCATGATCAAGCTCGGCAACGCGTTTGATGTGGTTGGCGAACGCCGGCAGGTGAGTTTCGAGCGTGGGAAGCGGTGGATTATCGAGACGATCGAAGTGAAGCTGCGGAATCGGAAGGATGTGCCGGTTGATGTCGTTGTTCAAGAACGGCTCTACCGCTGGTCGAACGCCAAGATTCAGAAGATTTCGCATGATTACGAGATGCTCGATGCCCGGACGATGCATATCCCGGTGTCGCTTGAGCCTGACGAAGAGGGTGTCGTTACCTACACGGTCCGGTATTCGTGGTAAAGTATTGATCAAAAGGAGCATGATTTGTCCTTAGGTGTATTGGTAGTTGTGGAGGACGACGACTCGATCAGGCGGGGCCTGGTCGATGCGTTGTC
>JAESRA010000201.1 GCA_016764895.1 Phycisphaerales bacterium
CCTTCACCCTCCTGATTATCACCCTCCTATTCCCAATCTACTTCAAAATCGTCGCTGTAGGTGATGAGCAACGAGGCGACGCCCTCTGGTCCATCGGCGTCTCCGCCGCTCTCTTCACCGTCGTACTGCTCTCCCCCTTCGTTGGCAGCTACGCCGACGCCCGCGCCAAACGCAAACAAATCCTCATGATCACAGGCACCATCTGTTCGATCCTCACCATCACCATGGTCTTCATCTCTCCAGGCCAATGGTGGCTCGGACTCGCCCTCTTCATCCCCGCCAACATCTGCTACCAACTCGGCGAAAACCTCCTCGCCAGTTTCCTTCCCGCACTCTCCACCCCAAGAACCATCGGCCGAGTCTCCGCCATCGGATGGGCCATGGGCTACCTTGGCTCGCTCATCCTCCTCCTCTGCGTCATCACCGGCGTCAAACTCTTTGGCTGGACCGACACCATCCACTGGAAATGGTTCTTCATCCTCGCAGGAGCATGGTTCTTTGTCTGGATGCTCCCCGCCGGATTCATCCTCCACGAACCCACCCCCCAAACCCCCCAAGGTTCTCAATCATCATCAACCAACGGCTTCACCCTCGCCATCCAACGCCTCATCGCCACACTCAAAGAGGCCTCCCACTTCAACCAACTCACCCGATTCCTCATCGCCTTCTTCATCTATGGCCTAGGCGTCCAAACCATGATCGCCTTCGCCGCGATCCTCGCAATGGATTTTGGGCTTGTCAAAATGGACCTCTTCATATTCACACTCCAAATCGCCGTCACCGCAGGCATCACCGCGATCGTCGTTTCCAAATACCAAGACCGCATCGGAATCAAACCCACCATCAGCATCTTCCTCATCGTCTGGATGCTCTCTACCGGAGGGCTCTTCCTTGCCAAAGTTCTGGGCCTGGCCTCAGGCGGCAACCAATGGATATTCTGGGTCATCGGCAATGGCATCGGCATCGGGCTCGGGGGCATCGGTCCATCTTCACGCTCTATGGTCGGGCTCTTTGCCCCGGAGCGGCGTGTTGGCGAGTTCTTCGGGCTTTGGGGCATGACTTACAAACTCGCCGGAGCAATAGGCGTCCTCTCCTTCGGCCAAGTCAAAGCATGGATCGGAGACGCCCAAGCCCTCGCCCTCCTCACCACCTTCTTCGCCGCAGGCCTCCTCGTCCTCCTCACCGTAAAAGTCCCCAAAGGCATCCGAGCCGCCAAACAAGCCGACCGCCAAGCCCGCAAAGCCCACTGACCCCACCGACAACCAATCAACTCTTCACTCCCCAACGAGCCGCAAGAGTAAGGGAGTGATCTTCTCTTCGTCTTTATCTCCCTCCCTCTCCCATTCTGATGGGAGAGGGCCGGGGTGAGGGCTCCATGTCCTCCCGCCTTCCCTCCTTCACCTTCTTCCTCTCTTCTCTTTCCACAGTCTGATTCTTCTCTGCGTCCTCCGCGCCCTTTGCCCCCTCTGCGTACAAACTCTTCTCTTGTCTGATCCCTACTATCCCCCATGACCGCCACCGACACCAACCAACAAGACCAACAACGCCCCCTCTGGGCATACCCAGACGAACAAGGCCGCTACGGCGACTTCGGAGGCGTCTATGTCCCCGAAACCCTCCACGCCGCCCTGACACAGCTCTCCGAAATCTACCAACAAGTCCAAGACGACCGGCCCTTCTGGGAGCGACTCGACGACCTCAACCGCCTCTATGTCGGAAGGCCCACCCCACTCTACCGCGCGCCAGGACTCTCTCGACGCGCCCGCCAAATGGGAAGCGACCAGAACCTCGGCGCAACAATCTGGCTCAAACGCGAAGACCTCGCCCACACCGGCGCTCACAAAATCAACAACACCCTAGGCCAAGCACTCCTCACCAAAAAAATGAAAAAAACCAGAGTCATCGCCGAAACAGGCGCAGGACAGCACGGCGTAGCCACCGCCACCGCCTGCGCCCACCTCGGACTCAAATGCGAAATCTACATGGGCTCCGAAGACATCCGCCGCCAGCATCTCAATGTCGTCCGCATGAAGATGCTCGGTGCCAAGGTTCATTCGGTCGATTCGGGCTCCAAAACACTCAAAGACGCGACCAACGAAGCCATGCGTGACTGGATGGGCTCGGTTGATGACACCCATTACATCCTCGGCTCGGTCGTAGGCCCCCACCCCTTCCCGATGATTGTCCGCGATTTTCAATCCATCATCGGGCGCGAAACCAAGGCCCAATCACTCCGCAACTTGGGAGGCATGCCCGATGTGATCGTCGCGTGTGTCGGAGGCGGCTCCAATGCCGCGGGTATGTTCTACCCATTCGTCGGCGAAGAAGATGTCAAAATGATCGGTGTCGAAGCAGGCGGACGATCAAACGAAATCGGCGACCACGCCGCACCGCTCTGCCAGGGCAAGCCGGGCGTCCTCCACGGCTCCATGAGCTATGTCCTCCAAGACCAGCACGGGCAAACCCAAGATGTCCACTCATGCTCAGCAGGCCTCGACTACCCAGGCGTAGGCCCAGAACACTCCTTCTGGAAAGACCAAGGCCGAGTCCAGTACACCAGCGTCACCGACCAAGAAGCCCTCGAAGCGTTCCTTTGGTGCTGCCGCGATGAGGGGATTATCCCCGCGCTCGAATCCTCACACGCTGTTGCCCATGGGGTTGTGGTGGCATCGACCATGCCCAAGGACACGAACCTCATCATCAACCTCTCAGGACGAGGCGATAAAGATGTCGAAGAAGCTTCAAGACTGCTCGGCGACAAACTCAAATAGTTGTACTGTTCAGAACTATACTGTTCAAAATTGTACTGTTCAAATAGCTGATTCTTAGCGGGCAGGCCGAGTCACCAATGCCCGAATCGGGCGAGTAATCCGTCCAACACGACTGCTGATCCATGTCAGTACGCCAAAGACAGTCCGAACCCGCAGCCGCATGCGTAGCCGCCTGAGTTGGACATCATCTGGTTCATGACGCATA
Organism: Phycisphaerales bacterium; assembly: GCA_016764895.1. Classification (GTDB taxonomy): domain Bacteria; phylum Planctomycetota; class Phycisphaerae; order Phycisphaerales; family UBA1924; genus UBA1924. Next base: position 2,977 of record JAESRA010000201.1, read on the forward strand.
GCCTGTGTTAACCAGTAGCGTGCTCTGATGTACTGTCCCTGCCGGTAATATGCCAGCACAAGGTTGTGCATTGCTGGGACAAAGACTGGCCGGTATTCGAGCGATTTTTTAGCCGCATCGATCCCCGCTTCAAAGTCGCCACTTTGAAGCGCCGAGACGCTCAGTCCGTGGAACGCTTTGTGCGATGCAGGAGCTGTGGCCAGAAGCATCATGTATACCCGGGTCGCCTGCTTGAGCATTCCCGCTTCTACAAGTGTTCGGCCCAGTTCTTCGAGCTCATCTTCATCAAGTCCTGCGATCGATGGCTTTGGCTTGGTTGATTGGCCTACGGATTCAGTACGGACCGAGTCTCGAAGGACTTTGATTTCAATCAGACCATCCTCATCGCTTTGAGTGCGTTCAAATTTGTTGAGCTCTTTATTGAGTAAATCCCGAATCCTCGGCATGTCTTCATCACGCCCGCGATGCAGCAATGTCTTGGCCAAACGGGTTCGAGCTGTCAAATAATCTTTGTCGATCCTCAAAACAACATCGAAGTGAACGAGTGCGTCTGGGAGCCGTCCTTCGATCTCTGCGAGTTCTGCCAAGGAGAAGTGGGCATCGGCGTTGTCTGGGAACAGTTCGAGAACACGGCGAAATTTTTCGCCTGCCTCGGTGTACCGGTGCATATCCACCAGCAGATCACCAAGATCCAGCAAGGTTTCTGGATCACCCGGATCGACTCTCAGTTCTTGCAAATACAACTGCCTTGAGCGTTCGAGTCTTCCGAGCCGTGCATAGGCACTGGCGAGATGGGCCCGCACGCGAGGGAGCCCTGGATCTAGCCGTGCTGCTTCTCGCAGGCACCATACGGCCCGCTCATGATGCCCGGCTCGCTGCAAGGTTTCGCCCATCACCGCGTACAGTTCTGGATACTCAGGATCAACTTGCTGGCCTAAGTAGAACGCCTCTTCAGCTTCGTCAAATCTTTTGAGATCAGTAAGTGCTTCGATGCGATGAACAACGACGGCTACATTCATCGGTTCGATTTTCTCGGCCTCATCCAGCCAGACCAATGCCAACTCCGGCTTGGCAGCACGGATCAGGTTGACCCCCACCAAAAGTGTTGAGTTGGCATCGGGAGAAGCGTGCTCAACATGGAGTTTGGAACATTGGACAAACGCATCGGCGGCCGCCTCGTAGCGACCTGCAGCTTCAAGAGTTAAGCCTAGATTGAACTGCCATTCAGTTTGATACGGATTCAACGACAACGCTTGGCGGAGTTCATTTTCAGCTTCATCCCATCGCCCCGCATCGTAATGCTCATGAGCAAGATCCACATGATGTTCGGCATCAACCCAGTCGTTCATTCGTTCTAGCCTTCGTCCTTTCATCCTCACACGGACAAAACCCGTTCCGCATCGCCTGTCAACTTCTCAAATCCTAACCGCTGAACTCAAGAAACTCAATACTCTGCATGCTCCCAGCGTTGTTTTGATCGACAAACTGGCCTTAATAGCGTAAAATTGCCGACCAATAATACTGATACACAATGGATATAGCCATTCAATCCACATTTCGACGATTTCTTACACAAACAACGCTCTTGAGCGTGTGCTTTGTACTGGCCTCTTGCTCCAACAAAAAAGAGAGCGAGTGGTTTCATTTCGGGCATAAACCGCCTCCTATTGAAGTCAAACCCGAAGAATCACCGCCTGCTCCAACAACTCCTGATCTTGATCCTGTTCCTGCTCAACCGATAGATTCCCCCCCCGATCTTCCCCAGACCGAAACTGAGCCCGTTTCCCAAGACGAGCCGGCCGTTGAACTTCCTGAACCGAATGTGGAAGAAATCGTCCGTCTGTATCGCCGGCTCCATGTAGAAATGGATCAGTCTGCGCGATCTCAACTTATTGTTGAACTTTTGAGTGATTCGAGAGAACGCGTTCGCCTGCTGGGATTTGATCTTGCTTCACGCGATCTTTCTGCTGGGGCGACACTGAGCGACGAAGCAGCAAATGCAATCGTTTCTCTGCTCAGCGACCCGCTTCCAAGTGTCCGCAACGGCTCGGCTCATCTGATCACCCGATTGGCTCTCCCCGATGCGATGACCCTGCTGACTGAAGCGCTCAGTTCTGAATCTGATCCGGTCGTCGCTGAATCACTCCTGAGAGGGGTAGAGCGATGGCCCAGCCCACAGGCAGGCGAGGATGTCCTCATGTGGTACCAGTCGTCGGGATCTGTCCGTGATGCTGCAGCCAACGCGGCTTGGGGACTTGCAGAATTGGACCTATGGATCGACGAATCGGACGCTGCGGTACTCCAGTCGGTGTACCGATCAATCCCCGATGCTGATCTAACAGATGCTGACCTGAGACTCATTGCCGTCACAGGCACGAACTCTGATATCAACCGCCTCATCACGCTCGCCCGTGACCCCAATAATCCAACCCAACTCCACGCTGCAAACGCACTGGTTTTTACTCCCCGAGGCGTGGAACCTCTTATTGATTTGGCCTCCACCAATCCTGATTTTTCGCCGGCCGCAGCTGCTGGGATCGTGAATCACCGCCTGAATCCAGAGGGGATACATCGACTGGCAGCACTCAACTGGACCGACGATCAGGCCCGGATCGAAGCATTGGTCAACGCATGTGCAAAGCTCGACCACCTACAGCTTTCTGATGCGATTCGGCTTGCCCGAACCAACAACTCGATCAATGACGAACTCTCTATCCGGTTGCTCAACCCACTCATTGCTGGCCTTCAAATTGTGCCCCCCAGAACCGCTCCGGGTGTGATTCTGCTTGCCGAACTAGAACTCATCAATCAGCGACCGGACCGCGCTCTCGAAATACTGTCGCTTCTCCCAGAGACTGGAATCGACCCGGCAAACAAGCTTCGGGCCATGCACACAAAGGCGACATCACACATCTTGCTTGCTGAGTTCGATTTGGCCGCCGCCTTGACCCTGAGTCCTGAGGTTTGGGTCGGTGCATTGACCATCTTTGACGATCAATCCGCTCGCCCAGCAATCGCTCGGCAGATCCTTGATCGGTCTATAGAACTGTCCAGCGACCAACAAGTGCTTATCGATGAAATCATCTCTAAGCACCCAATTGCTCCCGATGAGAGCCCGGCCCAACCAGCGGAGCAGCCATGAGCACGCCTTGGAGGGCGGGACTCACCCCCCATACCCCCCACACCCCCACACACACC
>JAESRA010000202.1 GCA_016764895.1 Phycisphaerales bacterium
ATCACCAAAATATCAGAACGCACCGAACGACAATAAATCGCAGCATAAGTATTGAGATTGTCGTCATGCGTCGTAATCAACACCGCCGGCGCATCGTCAAGCCCGGCATCCCTGAGTACCTGAGGATCAGTAGCATCCCCAATAATCGTCCGCTTGGTATCACGGACCTTCCCGACATCCCGTTCGATGATTCGGTAATCCACACCACGAGCATCCAAAGCCTGAGCAGCAGCCCGCCCGACACGCCCCCCTCCCAAAATAACCACCGGCTTAACCGAGTTGTTATAAATCGCAAAATGCTCATCGTATTGAAGAAAATGCTCCGCCGACCCCGCCAGCAACAAAATCGTATTCTCCCCGACAACCGTATCAGGCGTAGCGTTCTGAAAATCTCCACGATCCCAAATCCCAATAACACTTACCCCAAGATCACTCAAACGATTCTCTCGAAGCGTCTTACCAACCAGCGGCGTCCGGCTGGCGTTGGCCTCAGCAATCAAAAGCCCATCAACCGACCCCACAACATGCGTAATCGCATCGCCCCCAACCATGCACCGAGCAAGCGCCTTGCCCATCATATCAGAAAGGTTCAGCACATTGGTCGCCCCAGCACGCTCAAGCACCTCCATCGAAGTCCTCTTATCGGCAGTCGCAGCCAAAGGTACATCAGGAGCAACTTGACGGACGGTGAAGATAATATTGGTGTTCACGAGATCGTTTTGTGTCGAAATGACCAACGCCGCCTGATCGGCCCTAACTTGCCGGTATGTTTCAGGATCGTCGAGGTGTCCAAGGACAACATGAACCCCCTGATCATGAAGCTGCATCGCCTTTTCGATCTCAGGCACAACCAGCACATACTCATAGTTAAACTTCTCGAGCTTCCGAATAAACGCCGATGAAACCGGATCGTCATTGGTCAAAATAACATGCCCACGGGTATCTGCCGGAAGCTCTCGAGGCGTACGCGCAGCCGCCTGCGCTTCAACCCAAGGAACATAAAAAAACTGAATCACCGTAAACGGAAGCAAAATAAGTAGAAAAATCACACCAGTAAGCAACACAAGAATAGAAAACAAACGCCCAAGATCACTGTGAAATGTAATGTCACCAAACCCAAGCGTAGACATCACCGTAAGCGTCCAGTAGAACCCCGTAAGCCAACTATGTTCTTGCCCTTCTCGCAGCATAATGACATGAAACAGCACGCTGTAAATGCCTATCAGCGTCCCCAACACCAAAAACAAACGCACCAACGCACCAATATTCCGCTTGGCACTTCGATGCTGAAGCATCGCAGCGATCTGAACAGAAACACTTTTCATATGCAGCTCTTGGGTATCGGCCGCCCAGTCACATGACGAGCATGACCAACACGACTGGCACGACCATTCTGATATGCAATCACAAGCACCTCCCAATGAGCAGCCCAATGAACAGAAAACCAATCCCGCCGCCATTGCGACACCCATCACCTCGGCCATACCCCAAACGAGTACGCAACCAAACGGACACACAAATGGTAGCAGTACTTCACAGACAAACCAGCCCACCATCACCGCCGCTACCACCGCTACCGCCGAAGGCCGCCCCTCAACATCATTGCCAACGAACCCTCTTGCCTCCTCCCCCGGGCTTCCGGGGGAGGTGTCGCGCAGCGACGGAGGGGGTCTTTCTTCTCTTCCTCTTCCTACTTCCCATCTTCATCCTTCCCTTTTCCTCCTTCCCTTCTTCATCTTCCTCCCTCTCCCATTCTGATGGGAGAGGGCTGGGGTGAGGGCTTCCTGACTTCTCCTCTTCCTACCAATCCTTTATCTTTCTTTCTCTTCCCCCAATCCCCCTCTTCTCAGTGTCCTCTGTGCCCTCTGTGGTAAATCTTCTCTCCCCAAACCTACCATCAACCATGCCACAAACAAACCCCCACGACACCTACACCTCCCCCCTCGCCTCCAGAAACGCATCCCCCGAAATGTGCAAAATCTGGTCCCCGCGACACAAGTTCACCACCTGGCGAAAAATCTGGCTCGCAGTAGCCCAAGCCCAACAAGCCTGCGGCCTCAAAATAACCGACCAACAAATCAACGAAATGAAAGCCGCCCTCAATGTCACCGACGAGGACATGGACAACGCCGCAAAATACGAACGCGACCTCCGCCACGATGTCATGGCCCATGTCCACGCCTTCGCCGACCGCTGCCCATCGGCAAAAGGAATCATCCACCTCGGCTGCACCAGCCAAGACATCGTCTGTAATGCCGATTTGATCTGCATCTATTCTGCAACCAATCTATTGGAACTTAAGATTGAACGACTATTGATTTCGCTTGGAGAGTTTGCTGAAAAATGGCGAGCGACTCCGGCTCTTGGATTTACACACTATCAACCAGCCCAACCAACAACCGTTGGCCGTAGGGCGTGTGGATGGGTAGCAGATTTAGAGCAAGTGGATGAACTTCTTTTGTATCCTCGGGATTTGTTGCGGGGTTTCAAAGGTGCTACCGGGACACAAGCATCTTTTCTTTCTCTATTCGCAGGGGATCAATCTAAGGTTGATGAGTTTGAAGCGAGGGCCGTGATCGCAATTAGAGAGGAGTTGGACGGGGAAGAATGGGACTTTAGTGATGAAGGTCTTGAAGCGAAAAGAGCAAGAACAATTGACAGATACATAAAAAATCCTCCAATGAATGACAGGCAGATATTCCTTCTAAACCTTGCTCAGAACGCTTCGATAGCTGAACTTCGGAAGGATTATGTGGAGTTAGCACTTGGCGCAAAAGTATTCCCTATATGTGGGCAAACATACTCGCGTGGTCTGGATGCCAGAGTCTTGAGCCGTCTTGCTTCATTCGCCGCCGTCCTCCACAAAATCGCCACCGACATCCGACTCCTCTCCAACAGAAAAGAACTCGACGAACCCTTCGGAAAAAACCAAATCGGCTCCTCCGCAATGCCCTACAAACGAAACCCCATGAAGTGCGAACGCATCTGTGGCCTCACCCGATTCGTCATGAACCTCGTCGGAAACGCCTACGACACCGCCGCCACCCAATGGCTCGAACGCACCCTCGACGACTCCTCCAACCGCCGCCTCTCACTCCCCGAATCCTTCCTCGCTTTAGACGGCGCCCTCGACCTCATGCACACCGTCGCATCGGGCCTGGTCGTCAACGAAGCCATGGTCCGCAAAAACCTCATGCTCGAACTCCCCTTCATGGCCACAGAAAACATCCTCATGGAAGCCGTCAAAGCCGGAGGCGACCGCCAAGACCTCCACGAAAAAATCCGAGTCCACGCCCAAGCCGCAGGCCACCGAGTCAAACAAGAAGGCCTCGACAACGACCTCATCGAACGATTAAAATCAGACCCCGCCTTCAACACCATCCACCACATGCTCACCGAAGATCAAATCCTCAACCCCATGAACTTCATCGGCCGCTCCGTAGAACAAACCGAACGCTTCTTGAAGGAAGTCGTCGAGCCTTTGAAAGACCGCTACGCCGAAGAACTCAAAAACCTAGGCACCCCCGACCGAGGCGTCTAACTCTTCTCTGGGTGCCATGGAGGTGTCGTCTTCGACTCCTCCATGTCTTCTCTTCAAATAAGTACAAAGATGAGGGTGCCCCGATCTCGCCGTCTTCGGCGCAGTCGGGTCTTTCTTACTTCTTCTTCCCCCCTACACCAACGGCTTTGGCCCCCCATCATCATCATTCTTCACACCATTCCCATTTTTCCCCACAGTCCCATCAGCAAGCGCAAAAACCCAAGGCGTCCAAAGCGTCACAAAGGTAATCGCAAACAAAAAGAACGCCACCATAAACTCCCCAACCCCGCACGCCGCCCCAATCGCCGCCACCACCCAAATAGACGCCGCCGTCGTCAATCCAATGATCGACTTCTTGGAGTGCAAAATCGCCCCCGCCCCAAGAAACCCAACCCCCGAAATAATGTACGCAAGCACCCGAGTCGGATCCGCCCGAATAATCGCCTCATTCCCACCAGCATCAATCATCCGTTCCCCAAGCAGCGTAAACATCGCCGCCCCCGTCCCGATCAAAATCATTGTGCGAATATCCGCAGGCTTCTCAGACCGACCTCGTTCCCACCCCAAGAGCGCACCAAAAATCGCCGCCAAGACAAGCCGCATTAGCACGCTCACCTTCTCGTCATAAGGCACATCCCAATCAATCTGTCCAAGGGTCAGCGCGGGCATCCACCCAGAATCACTCAAAGTTATCAAAAAGTCCATTCGGTCATCATAAGAGATCCCCCAGCATTTCGCAACCGATCAGCACCCACCGCACCACAAAAGACTCGAATCAACTCGATTCAGCCTCAGTTTTAGTCACAGGCTTGACCTCGGCCGCAGACTTGGCCTTCAAACCCTCTTTCCGCACAAGCCGGGCACCCTTGACAATCGAAGCCCATTCCTCATCCGTAAACGACTGAATCCCCCGCTCAGAAGCAAACCGAACCAACTGCGCCCGGCTATGCGTCCCCAACTTCCCATGAATCGAGTTGACATGATGCTCAATCGTCTTATCAGCCCGGCAAACCTTCATGGCAATCTGATGAGTCGTCATCCCAGACGCCACATAATGCAGCACCTCAAGTTCTCGTGATGAAAGTTCATTGAGTTCAAGCAAAAGAGGGGTAGACAAAACCGGAATCTTGTTCCCTTCGCTGAGCAAAGCATGAATCGTTACATCTTTAACCACCGCAAAAATCCCCCTATGCCCGAAAGCCTCCTCATCAAGAGGAAACACCGTACACAGCACCCGTGAATCAGCACTGAACTGAAAATGACTCAAAGTCTCACCGGTTTCAAGAACCTGCCGAAGAATTATTTCCCGTTCCAGCACCGCGGCCTTGGGGAGGATATCCGAAAGCGTCGTCCCGATCAGATCCAACGACGGCTTGACCATCCCCGATACCTCAGAAAACGACGGTGTGTACCAAAGCACCCGAAGATTCTCATCCCGAGCCACAGCAGCGATTCCTGGAATCTGCGCAATTATTTCAAAGTCATCCGGACGGATTGCCCGTGTCGTTTTTGACATATCGATTGTGTTCCTTTACCGCCTGCACCTGCAACACCGCAGTCTAACCGAAGCAACCCACGCAGTGCAAGTAGAAACATCAGAACAGACAATCAAACGCACACAAATACATTTATGGTGATTTACCCCACGAACTAATTGCACCCCTCGGCATACAGATTCAAAAACGCGGCAATATCAAAGAAATCAAACGCCCCATCTCCGTTTACATCCCCGCATGTCTCTTGCGCAGCAAACGCTGATAAGAAAGCAGAAACATCAAAAAAATCCAGCACCCCATCCCCCGTCAAATCAGCCGGACACATTGAAGACCCCACTCCGCGGATCATCCAAGCACCCAAAAATGGGGAATCACTCATCCGAAGCACAAACAAAGATGACCCCACATCATCAAGATTCATCCCATCGTGATAGAACAACCAACTCTGCGCCCCGCCCGAAACAGAGTCAGGGTCCATCCTTGCCGGATTCGCCCTCTGCAAAATATCCATCTCCACCGCGATATAAAAAACCCCCTCAACAACCGTAGGCTCAACCTCAAACTCCAAAAACTCAGAAAACCCCGCGCTCACCCAAGTCCCAACCCCAGACCCAACAAGCACCGCATCGCTCGGATCATGGTCATCCGTCGGATCATTCAAAATCCCGATCCGCACTTCCGTCGACCCCATCATCCCATTGTTATCCTCAATCCCACCAAACGACACCCGCACCCGTTCAATCAACTCCCCGCCACTGACGGCCTCAAAGCTGTTCATCCAAATCATGTTCGCATCAAACTGCGAAGGCCCAATCGTAAATGTCCCCGACCCATCATCAAGCAAATACTCAACTTCCCCAGAACACCCATCAGCCCCCCCAATCCCCCCAATCCCCC
>JAESRA010000203.1 GCA_016764895.1 Phycisphaerales bacterium
GATCGGTCTGCAGATCGCCACATTGGGAAACCCCGGTCAACTCCCATTACTCGGTGGCGTGACCACGCTCATTGTGTTCCTCACCGAGATCACCTCCAACACCGCCACCACCAGCACCATGCTCCCGGTTCTGGCGGCCGCCGGCGAGGGCATGGGCATTGACCCGACGCTCCTGGTCATCGCCGCGGCCGTCTCCGCGTCCTGCGCATTCATGCTCCCCGTGGCCACCCCGCCCAACGCGATTGTGTTCGCCTCAGGCCGGATCACCATCAAACAGATGGCCCTGGCGGGTTTCGGGCTCAATCTGATCTGCATCGTCATCATCACACTGATGGTCTGGGGGCTGGCACCAAAGCTTTTAAATCTAGACAAGAACACTACCCACCCTATTGATACCCAATCATCCTCCATGATTGATCGCCAAGATCACACGATTGCCTACGATTCTGCCAATGCACCAGAAGACAACATCAGTATCCACAGCGACCGATCCAGAAGCTTCCAAAGAAACGCCTTCGACCACCAAGACCACGAAGCTCATGGTGGTTTCCATACTCTTTAGGATCACGGTGATTCTCGTCATACTCGGCACTTCGGCCGGTGTTGTCAAAATATTGATGGCGACCAAAGAACTGCCCGCCCGCAGCGGCGAAACCTTCGCCCCGATCCGTGTCCGCACAATTATCGCAGAACTTCACAGCGTCGAGCGAACCTGGGATGGTTACGGAACAGCCCGCTCGATGAACGATGCCAATGTCGTCGCCGAGGTCGCCGGACGCGTCATCGAACGCCCCGCTGAGATCGAGCCCGGCAGAAAAATCAATGTGGGCACCGTGCTGATGCGCCTTGATTCGGGCGATTACACAAACGCGCTCAACGCCGCAAACCAAGCCGCCAGCGCGATCGAAGCCCAACTCAATGGCCTGAGCGTCGAGTCCGAACGCGTTGGAACACAGATCCGGTTCGCCGATGACGAAATCGCGGCCGCCCAAAATGATCTTGACCGTACAAGACGCGCTATTGAAGCCGGGGCCGGAAGTGCGGGGGAACTCGATGGAAAGACCGCGTCACTGCGGAGGGTTCAGCGGGAAGTCGAATCCCTTAAACAAAAGCTTGAACTCATCCCGTCAAGAAGAGCGCAACTACTCGCCCAACTTGCCGGGCAGCGTGCCAATGCTTCGACTGCTCAAGAAAATCTCAACCGTTCGAGTATCCGCTCACCAATCGCCGGCGTGCTCCAGAGCGTCAACGCCCGCCGTGGAGATTGGGTGGGTTTGGGCAGCCCCGTTGCCCGCGTCGTTGATCTCTCTCACATCGAAATCCCGGTACAACTCCCGGCCAGTTCAACAAGTTGGATTTCTCTTGGCCACGAGGTCCAACTTTGGGCCGGCGATCCGGTCGGGGAGCCAGATCAAATCGGGATCATCACCCGAATCGCGCCTGAGGCAAACGCATCAAACCGGACCATCACCGTCTTTGTCGAACTCGAACAAGACCCCGATTCTGCAAACAGGCTCAGCCCCGGACGGTTCATCCTGGGCCGGGTGCGGGCCCCAGATGACAACCAACGCTTTGTCGTCCCAAGGCGCGCAATCCACAGCGGACGCGTGATGATCGCTGTATCACAAGACAATGGAGAGTTCCGCATCGAGGTCCGCCCGGTCACCATCGACTACTCCATCGACGGCCAAATGGAATCGCTCGATGCCAACGAAGACCAATGGACCATCATCAGTTCAGGCCTCAACAAAGGCGAGCGGGTCGTGATCTCATTGCTCGACCAGATCAGCCAAGGGTTGCTCGTTGAGGTTGTTGGGGTGGACAACCCAAGTCCTGCCAAGCAAACCAATCCAGAGACAAAAACAGAAACAAAAACAGAAACAAATCCAGAGGCCCAGCCATGAGCCTGGCCAGCTTCGGAGTTCGCAAGCATGTCGTGGCCAATCTGGTCATGTTCGCCATCATCTTTGCAGGCCTGGCCTTTGGAACCACACTCAAACGCGAGTTCTTCCCATATGTCGCCCCGCGAATGGTGTCGATCATCGCGCCCTATCCGGGAGCCGCACCTGAAGAAATCGAAGATTCGCTCGGCATCAAAATCGAGGACGCCGTCGCCGACCTGACCGGAATCAAAGAGATCACCACAACCATCTCCGAAGGCGTAGCTTCACTCCAAGTCGAGTTCATAGAAGGTACCGACATCGACCAAGCCGTCACCAATGTCAAACGCGAAATCGACGCCCTCCAAGACCTCCCGGATCAAGTTGACAACATCATCGTTGACAAGATCGAAGCCAAACTCCCCGCAATCATCGTCGCCCTCTACGGCGACGCCGACGAACGCACGATGAAAAAGTTCATCAACGCCACACGCGACGACCTGCTCTCGCTGCCCGGAGTCACCGACATCTCCACCGGTGGCGTGCGGACAGACGAAATCCTTGTCGAGGTCAACCCGGCCCGCGCAATCGAACACGGACTCTCGCTCCCACGCATCAGCGATCTCATCGGCGACGCAATGATCGAACTCCCCGGAGGCTCAGTCCGCACCAACACCTCGACCATCTCCGTCCGCTCCGTCGGCATCGAAGAACGCGGCGACGAAATCCTCAACATCGTCCTCAAAGCAAGCAACAACGGCGGCGTGATCCGCCTCCGCGATGTGGCCAGCGTCCATGACGGATTTGTCGATATCGACCTCACCTCCCGCTACGAAGGGCACCCCACCACCAATCTGACCGTCTTCCGCGTGGGCAAGCAGGACATCATCGGCCTTTCGGCATTGGTCAAGGCGTATGTCGCAGGCCGCAACGGCGAACCGATCACCCTGACATGGAAAGAAAAACTCGCACCGCCTGGCTCATCCCCTCGTGCCCAAGCCCACGAACTCGGCGCTGAACGCTTTGCCCTTTCGCCGCCGCCCGGAACCCTAATCACAACCACCGATCTCTCTCGCTTCGTCTCAGGCCGGCTCAACCTCCTCCTCCGCAACGCGTTCTACGGCGGCATCCTCGTATTCCTCACGCTCGTAATCCTGCTCAACTGGCGAATCTCCTTCTGGGTCGCGATGGGACTCGCAGTCTCGCTGCTCGGAACGCTGGCAATGATGGCGTGGCTGGATGTTTCGCTGAACCTGCTGACCATGTTCGGACTCATCATCGTGATCGGAATCCTCGTCGATGACGCGATCGTCGTGGCAGAAAATATCGCAACCAAGCACGAATCAGGAATGAACGCGTATGAAGCGGCTATAGCGGGGACGGACCAGGTCGCATGGCCAGTCGTCTCAACAGTCCTGACAACGATTTGCGCGTTCCTGCCGCTGGCACTCCTCAACGGGATGATCGGCGACTTTATGAGCGTGCTGCCCATCGTCGTCGGCTGCGCACTGGCCGTATCGCTGATCGAGTCCTTGTTCATCCTCCCATCGCACATGGCCATGAGCCTCAGAGGCGTGGATAAAAAACACGAGAGCGGAAAGAAAATCGGTCGCCTTCAACGCTTCGAAGAACGCTACGACAACGCCCGCGACCACATCATCAACGGCAAGATCATCCCCGCCTATGCCAATCTGCTGTCCCTCTCCATGCGGTTCAGGTATATCTCGCTTTCAATCGTGATTGCGGCTTTTATTTTCTCAATCGGCCTCGTCGCTTCTGACCGCGTGCCACGCATCTTCTTTGAAGACGACGACGCCGAAACCGTCAACATCACCATCGCTATGCCCATCGGCACCCCAGTCACCCGGACAGACGAAATCGTCCGCCGCTTTGAAGCGATCTGCATGGAACAACCAGAAATCCAGACCACCTTCGCCCAAGCGGGCGCGATCGGTGATCTTGACGGAGCAGGGGGCGATTCCTCGGCCCCGCACATCGGCCAACTCATCCTTGAACTCTACCCCGCCGAGCAACGACAGGTCAGCTCATCAGTCCTCATCGAACGCATCCGAAAGCTTGCCGGCCCAGTCCCCGACGCCAAATCAATCCGAATGGCCGGGATGTCCGGCGGCCCCAGCGGGACCGACCTCAACTACACCGTCGCCTCTGAACACCCACACCTGATCGACGAAGCCGTCGCGATAATCAAACACTCAATGGGCGAGTTTGAAGCGGTCTATGGCATCTCCGATGATCTTGATCGAGGTCTCCAAGAGGTTCGATTTACGCTGCGTGACGGAGCTGCGGAAATGGGATTCACGCGGGCCAATCTTGGCCGGCAAATCCAAGGCATGGTCTTCGGGCTCGAAGCCTTTACCTTCGCCGGCGACCGCGAGGATGTCGATGTCCGCGTCACGCTTCCCAAAGCAACCCGGCGATCAATCAACGCCATCGAAAATCAATATGTGTTTACGCCGACGGGAATAGCGGTTCCGCTCGGAGAAATCGCATTGATTGAAGAGTCACAATCCTACGCAACCATCCGCAGAATCAACCGCCAACGCGCCGTTTCGATCCAAGCAGATGTCAACCGATCGCTGGGCAACCCCGACAAACTCGCCCGCGAGATCAAGCCCATCATTGTCGAACATCTCAAAGACATGCACGGCGTAGACCTCATCGAACGCGGACGCCAAAAAGATTTCAAAGACTCAATGTCCTCACTCCCCATCGGGATGCTCGTGTCATCGGGCCTGATCTATGTCATCCTCGCGTGGCTCTTCGGAAGCTTTACCCAGCCATTGATTGTCATGGCCGCGATCCCGTTTGCGGTCGTTGGAATGATCTGGGGACACATGATCCTCGGATACTCCATTACATTCCTTTCGATGATCGGCTTTGTTGCCCTTGCGGGAATCGTAGTCAACGATTCGCTGATCTTTATGGAATTTTTCAATGCCAAACGCCGTGAGGGAATGAGTGTCTTTGAGGCCGGTCACATTACGGGTCAGGCGCGATTCCGCGCCATCATGCTCACCACGATCACCACCGTGCTGGGATTACTCCCGATGATGCTCGAACAAAGCTTCCAAGCCCAGTTCCTGATCCCGATGGCGATCACCATCGCCTGCGGGCTCATCAGCGCAACGGTCATCATCCTGATTGTGCTCCCGTGCCTGCTTATGATCCTTGACGACATCGTCCATCTGATCCGGGTACTCTGGACCGGGCGAGCGGATATCCCCAGACGGAATCCATCCATAGAATCACCCGAAATCGCAGCTCTGAATGCTTCGACAGCCCCCCTTGCCTCAAGCCCAGTAGGAAACGAATAATCAACCATGACTATGGACGCCTTCTGGCACTTTGCCAAACAGATGTTGCGATGGCGCACCCACCTGATCTTCGGGCTGATTTTCGCTGTACTCTCCGCAGGCGGAATGGGCGCGGGCATCATTGCGATGCAGCCGGTCCTCGATACCATCCTCGAACCCGGGCACCGGGGCCTCCCCCAACTCGCAGAGGAGTACACCTCCAGCGGCTGGGCTGCGGGTTGGATTTCTGATGAAACAATCGCATCGCTCCCCGAAGGCCCGTTTGATGCGGTGATGTGGATCATGATCTCGCTTGGTTTGCTCACGATCCTGGGCGCCTTTGCCAACTTCATGCATCAGTTCCTCGCCCTTACCGTCGTCCACCGATCAATCGCGATGATCCGGCGCAAGGCATTCGGGCAAGTCCTCCACCTCCCGCTCAAAACCATTGTGTCGGAGGGGCCCACCGATGCGATCTCAAGAATCGTCAACGATACCGAGGCCCTTGGGTCCGGATTCGTAGCGCTCCTCTCCAAATCAGTCGCCCAGATCACCAAAGGCATCGTGGCACTCATCGTAGCGTTGGTCACCAACTGGCAGCTTGCGACTGTCGCCCTCCTCTTAATGCCGATCCTCGCCGTCGTCATCCGTAAACTTGGCAAACGGATCCGCAGAGCCTCAGAAAGAGCGCTCTCAAGCCGCGCAGGGCTCTACCGCGCCGCGACCGAAGCCCTCCAAGGCATGCGCGTTGTCAAAGTCCACACCACCGAACGCTACGAAACAGGCCGGTTCGGACGCATCAACAAAGATGTCCTCCACCAACAACTCAAGATACGCACCGCCCGCGCCGTCGCCGGCCCATTGATCGAAACAATCACAGTCTTTACACTCGGTGCCTTAACACTGGTCGCTGTCAAACTCATCCTTGATGGACACCTGGACAAATCCGAGTTCATGACCGTGCTGGTCGCCCTGGCAATCGCCGGGGCGAGCATCAAGCCGATCACAGGATTGGTCAACGACATCCAGCAATCCGGGGCCGCCGCTGATCGCCTCAAACGGCTTCTCAATGAAGACCCCGAACCCGGCCACGATATCCGCATGCCCAAACTTGCCCGGCACCACGAATCCCTCGTCTTTGAGAATGTCTCCTTCCTGTACCCCGGCGGCAGCGCCAGAGCCGTCGCCGATGTCTCGATCAACATCAAAGCAGGCGAAACCGTCGCCTTTGTCGGCCCCAACGGCTGCGGCAAAACAACACTACTCTCCCTTATCCCCCGCCTCTTTGATCCCAACGAAGGACGCGTACTCATCGACGGAACCGACATCACCCGCGTCCGTGTCCGCTCGCTCCGAAGACAAATCGGGGTCGTCACCCAAGAAGTCGTCCTCTTCAAAGGAACTATCCGCAACAACATCGCCTACGGCAACCCCAAAGCAACCAATGAACAAATCGAACGCGCCGCCGAGCAAGCCCGGGCACTCCCGTTCATCAATGATCTCGATGAAGGTTTCGATACCCCAGTCGGCGAACAAGGGCTCACCCTCTCAGGCGGGCAACGCCAACGCATCGCCATCGCCCGCGCCATCCTGCGAGACCCCGCCATCCTGATCCTCGACGAAGCGACCTCGATGGTCGATGCCGCCTCAGAAAGACTCATCGGCGATGTACTCTCCTCGTTCTGCACCAACCGGACCACCCTCATCGTCGCCCACCGCCTCTCGACGGTTCTCGGAGCCGACCGCATCGTAGTGATGGATCGGGGCTCGGTCGTCTCTACAGGAACCCATGAGCAACTGCTCGAATCGTGCCCGCTCTATCAGAGCTTGGCCAAACACCAACTCATCTCCCACGATGAGAACCATTCCTGATGCAAAACAAAGACGCCGACGGCAACCTAATCTTTGTCTGTGATTTTTGTCACCAGCCCTGGTCTGACGACCGCCCAATGGTCGAAGGCCACCGCGGATCAATCATCTGTAGCAACTGTCTCTCGATCGCCTACACCCAGGTCGTCCACCAAAAACTCGGCTCGCCGGTCAACACAGAAGACACCTGCCTGCTGTGCCTTGAACACGGGCGGGACGATCCACACTGGCGATCACCGATGTTTGACGATGCAATTGCCTGCCGAAGATGTCTCAAACAGTCCGCCGGCGTCCTCCATAAAGACGCAGACTATGCCTGGCAAAAACCGCGTGACCCGTCCGAAGACTGACCCACGCGGCTCTCTCGATTCATTGATCAACCGGCTTACTCAGGGCAAGTTTGCTCATAAATATATTCAATGTCGGCAATCAGGATATATGACCCATCACTCTGATGGACCAGCCCCTTGAGGAACTGGGCATTGTCGGTTGAATCCGGGAGCGCTTCGATCGTGTTGTTCGGGCAATCAAACACAGAATGCACTTCATCAACGATCAATCCGATTTTTTGAGTACCATGCTCGGTAATAATCATCATGCTTGTATGGGTTGAGTGAATCGTGTCAATAAGCGATTTAAAGAGCTGTTTCAACTTCGCAAGGTCGGTGTCCCATGCGTTGTCAATAATTTTCGTAGCCTCCTCGACTCCCTGCCGGCCGTTCGTGCCCAGCACTGCTTTGGCAATCGAATGAATCCGCTTGTGCGGCTCATCAATGTTCTCAACAATCGACTTGAGCGAGTTATCGCCCTTGGTCAATGCCTCCATGAGCGCGGGATTGCTACGCAGGTTCGTATACCATTTGCCAAATGTACACTTGGTCGGTTCGATCGCCTTTGTAAACGATTCCCCATTCATCACACACGATTTGAGTTCCGTCAACCACTCGGCATGATCTTTCTCGCATTTGGCAAGCATCAAGCTGAGTTCTTGAACCTCACTCTCATGAGATTTAAAGCTCAGCAACGATCGCATATCAATCGCAGGAATAATCGAGCCGCGATGATTAATCACGCCCTGGACATACGGCGGAGCATGCGAAACACGAGTGATCTGGGTCATGGTCGAATCCATCAGTTCAACCGTGCAATCTGTTGATATCCCATACATGTTCTTGTTAATCTCAACAACAACATACCGGGTCACATCATCGGCGACGACAGAGTTGTTCTCGATAGATTGAGTAGTATCCTCAGTGGCTTCATCTACGGCAGGTGTTTGGGCTTGTGTCATGATCTGTGTATCGGGCGTCGTTTGCATACCCATAACGCAAACTACTCAGAGAAGAATAAAATTCCGTCCTCTGCCCGATTAGAACATGGGCCAGTGCGTGTTATCGCCACTCTCAAGATAGAAAATGACCGCTCTGCACACCCACCCAGGGCATATCATCAACCAATCAAAGCGAGGATGTTTTTCAGTTTGAACCACCTACCCAACCCGATCATTCCCCAAATACATCTCTGCCAGATAACTTTAAAAATTGAAACTTTCAGGCAGAACACCCATAGAACTTAACCATCACCACAACTCTTGGAGTCTCATGTTGTCATCAATCTTCTTCCCACAATCCACATCACGCCGGCCACTCTGGACCTGGATACCGCTGCTCATAATCGCACTCGGGGTCTATAGCAACTCATCGACTGCCCAAACCCAAACCCAAACCCAAAAACCAGCACTCTCGCCCGAACGCCTCCAAGAACATATCGAGTCTTTCGAATATGTCTGGAACAGTGTCAAAACAAAACACTGGGACCCCGACCTCAACGGCGTCGATTGGGACCAAGCAAAAATCGACCTACTCCCAAAGGTCCAAAACGCAACCACCGACAACCAAGCACGCGCCGCCATCAACGAACTCCTCGGCCGCCTCGAGCAATCCCACTTCAGCATCATCCCCAGTTCATCCTACAAAAAACTCAAAGAAGAATCCACCGTCATCGATGACAGCGACGACAGCGACGACCCCACAAACAACAACCCCCAAGACGCAGACCCAGAACCCGGATACGCCGGCATGAACATCCGGCTCGTCGCTGACCAATTCCTCGTCACCAAGGTCGTCCAGGACGCTCCCGCATCCAAAGCCGGCATCAAAACAGGCTGGATCGTTGAATCCATCCGAGGCCGAGCCATGGACTCGCTCTTAAAAATCACCAAAGAAATCGACGGCGTCATGCGACCAGAAACACAAGCCGGACTCATCATCAACGCACGCCTCCAAGGCGACACCGGCGACACCCTCAACATGACCTTCACCGATGGAGACAACCAAACCCAAGAACGCACCCTCACCTTCGACAAAGCCCCAGGCATTGTGGGCAGCTTTGGCGAACTCCCCGAAATGCTCATCGAAGTCGAAGCCGACACCCTCCAAGATGGCATCGGATACTTCCGCCTCAACATGTTCATGAGTCCCGGAACCGTCCTACCCACCTACCAAAGCTTCATCAAAAACCACATGGACGCGCCCGGAATCGTCATCGACATGCGGGGCAACTACGGCGGCATCATCCTCATGGCACCAGGCATGATCAACTGGCTGATCTCCGAAAAAGACCTGACCCTGGGCACCATGAAAATGCGCGACCAACTCCGCGGCTCCTTCGAAATACCGCTGATGCTCAACCCACGCAGAAAGAACTACACCGGAAAAATCGCCGTCCTGATCGACGAAATGAGCATCTCCAATGCCGAAATCCTCGCAGCAGGGCTCAAAGACATCGGCCGAGCCAAAATCTTCGGCACCCGCACCGCAGGGCTCGTACTCCCCTCAACCGTCGAACGCCTCCCCAACGGCGACGGTTTTCAATACGCCTTCGCCTCTTACACCACCGGCGGAGGCTATATTCTTGAAGGCATCGGGGCGATCCCCGATGTCGATATCCAATACACCCGCAACGGACTACTCGATGGCCGCGACGAAGTCCTCGACGCCGCCACCGACTGGATCAACTGCAACGATTAACCAAACCACCATACACAACATTACCAACCCAACAAATTACCAACTCACCCACTCGCCAACAGGAGTTTTTTAAAATGAAAATCAATAACCGAAAAACACTTTCAATCATCGCCGCCACGCTCATCCCGCTAGCACTCTCGTCCCCAGCCCTTGCACTTGGCCCTGGCCACGGACACGGCCACGATGACAAATCTCACGAAATGCCCGATGCAAAAAAATCCGCTCCAACAATGGACAAGCAAGCAAAAAAAATCTGGGACAAATCCGTCAATGCAACCATGGGCAAAGAAGCAAAAAACTATGGAATCAAATCCATGCGACTCTCAGGCACCATGTCCATGCCCTCCCAAGGCATCAATGCAAACATGAACATCCTGATCGCCACCGACAAAGGTGTACGCATGGTCATGGAAATCCCAGGCCTTGGCTCATTTGAACAAGGACTCTCCGGCGATGTCGCCTGGTCCAGCAACATGATGGAAGGACCAAAAATCCTCGAAGGCGAAGAAGCCAAACAATACCACAAACAAAGCGATCTCTACGCCCACCTCCACTGGGATCAATACTACCAGTCCATCACCTTCAAAGGCCAAGAAACCGTCACCATGCCCGACGACACCGAGGTCATGACCAACGCCCTAGAACTCCTCTCCATCGACGACGACACCATCTCCACCCACTACTACAATGCAGACTCAGGCCTACTCGTCAAATCAGTCACCGATGTCACCATCGCCGGCGGAGCCAAAATCCCCTCAACCGCCTACACCATGGACTACCGCGATGTCGGAGGCATCAAAATCCCATTCAAAACCATCTCCTCAACCGGACCCATGCAGCAAATCATCGAATTCACTTCCGTTGAAGTCAATGTCGAAATCGGCGAAGATGAACTCGCACTCCCAAAAGACATCCAAGAACTCCTCGAAGACTAAGCCTTTCTCAAATCTTGCCCTTTGACTACGCGGCCGATCCCATCGGCCGCGTTTTTTATGCGCCCGCAAACACACTCGCAATGCAATCGTTCACCGCTCTGAGCCAATCCGGGGGCAATACGCCGGGCACAACGCCCCAAGGACCCCCATCATCGCCATCGTGTTCACATTAATCAGCACCGAATCAAACCCGCTCACCAAAATCAACCCAAGAACTGCAAAGAACGGCCCCATCAAATAAGTCCCACGATCACCGCTCGGCACACACCTCCACGCATTGACCAGCAATACCGACGCGAGCAACACCCCAATCAGCACGCCGGGCAAGCCATGCTCAGACCACAGCCGGAGCATCGATGAATGCGGATGAGCCTGGTCATCAAGCACTTCGACAGTCTCTTCTTCCATCCACGACCGAAACCCCCCAGCCCCAAGCCCCCCAACAGGATGCGCCAGCCCAGCACGCACCGCCTGATGGCCCATCGAAATCCTTGCCCCAGTTGAAGTCCCCACATCCCCGTCGATCGCCATCCTTATTTCGTCCCTAGCGATGCCGATCCGGTCACCGAGTGCCCCGCCCTTCACCACAACCAACGCCGAGATCACCACAACAAGCATTGCCCCCCCGACCATCATCGGCCCAAACCTCCGCCGCCTCTGAAAGCCCGCTATCAACAACGCGATCATGACCAACACAACAGCCGCAATCCACCCCCCCCGTG
Organism: Phycisphaerales bacterium; assembly: GCA_016764895.1. Lineage (GTDB taxonomy): Bacteria > Planctomycetota > Phycisphaerae > Phycisphaerales > UBA1924 > UBA1924. The sequence continues at coordinate 11,750 of JAESRA010000203.1, forward strand.
TCCCCGTCGCCATCAGAGCAACAATCGTCACCATCGATCCCGCGAACCCAACTACGCGCCCCCGCCCCCTGCCCATCACCGCCGCCGGCAGATGCAGCCCCAGAGCCGCCACCAATATCGAGCCCCCCACCGCCGGGTCCCACCATCCCGATACCCGACCAGGCTCATGCCACAACCGATCAGCAAGCCACGCATTTCCAAACCCATCAAACGCATCAATCACCTGCACCCCATTGCCAATCACAAACCCAATACACAAACACGCGATCAACACCCGTCGATGTTCGATCACCGGATACACAAACCCGATCATCGCCAGCCACCGCAACTCCCCAATATGCTCAAGCCCCGCCACCGGATCAGCCGACCACAGCAAACTCAACCCCATCAACCCCGCCAGCATCAACCCCACCAACACCACCGGCTGCCCAAACCCATGAATCCAAATCGGAAAAGTATTGACCACCCGGATCAAAAAGAACGCCACCAACGGCATCACCAAAAAATCCACAAAGCTCACAGGCCCCGCGATCCCGATCATCGCAACACACGCCAGCACCAAATGAATCCGATCCCCAATCCGGTCTCGAGCATGCATCCGCTCAAAGGCCAGGTCGCATTGATCGCGCGTGATGTATGATCCAGTCACAAAACCGTTCAAATTTGAAAGCAATCGCTGTTTCAAGAGTATCACTCTATCGTCACAACCCCCCGCGCGAAGCAACCCGGCAGTATCTAAGCCATACAATCACTCAGGCAGCCAAACAATCGCCGGTTTCTTGGGGGGATTGCTGGGTGCTGTGACCGATGATTTTGGATACTTCAAGAAGGCATCGACCCATGAACAAAATCCACACGACCATCTCCTCAGCCACCCGCCGGTTGATCCTCATCGATTCACTCCGAACGATCACCATCTGCCTGGCCGCGGCCATCGCACTCATGGTCTTCGCCCGCGCCGTCCAAAAAATCGCCCCCGTCTTTGCCGTGCCCTGGAACATCGTTTTCGTCGCCGCCCCGATCACCGCAATCCTCGCCGGGTTCCTCTGGGCATTGATCAAGCGTCCCTCCCAAGCCAAAGCCGCGATGATCATCGACGAAAAGGCCGGGCTCCGCGAATCCATCTCCACCGCGCTCATCATCGAATCCCAAAGCGACGGCTGGTCCAAAGCCGTCGTCACCGATGC
>JAESRA010000204.1 GCA_016764895.1 Phycisphaerales bacterium
CGCCCAAGCCGCATCCACATGCAACCACCCCCCCAAACCCCCCAAAGTTTTTGCTCCTGTGCGTTCAATCACCTTTGCAATTTCCCGAACCGGATCCACCGCGCCTGTCGAAGTGCTCCCCACCGTCGCCACCACAAGCGCAGGCACCAGCCCCGCTTCGATATCCTCTCGCATCGCCCGTTCGAGCATCGCCGGGTCCATCCGCAGATCACCATCCGACTTGAGCACCCGAACCCGGCTCCGGTCATCGGCATCATCAGCGAGCCCCGCGATCATCGCCGCCTTGATCACCGATGAATGCGCTTGATCGCTCGTATAGACCGTCACCTTCGACCGATCGACTCCCTGTTTAGTGCAACGCCGCCGAGCCGCGACCATCGCCGCAAGGACCGCCTCAGAGGCCGTCCCCTGAATGCATCCACCCCCCTTCTCCGAACGATCAAACCGAAACCCGTCATCGAGCCCGAACATGTCGGCGCACCAATCCATCATCCGGACTTCGAGTTCGGTACACGCCGGGGAAGTTGACCACAGCATCCCATTAACATTGACCACCGCGCTCATCAGTTCGCCAAGGATCGCAGGCACCGAGTTGCTGCACGGAAAATACGCAAAGAACCGAGGCGAGTTCCAATGCACCAGCCGATCCACAAACTGCTCGTCAGCTTGCCCAATCAACCCACCAATATCATCAACCCCGATCCCCCCCATCGGCGGCCCATCATCAAGCCCATGAAGCACCTCCCCCCACTCAATCTGCGGATTCACCGCACGATCCTCAAGCGAAGTCAAATACCGCTGCGCCCAATCAACGACCCCCTCAACCCCCTTCCCAAGTGCATCGGCACCCTCAGGGCTTTGCGCAATCCATTGCCGGTGATTCGATTGATTCTGATTACTCATAGCGGTTCCCTTTTTTCAAAGAATTCTAAAAGATAGCCCTTGCACCAGAGAGGGTATTCTGGTAAGGTGGACAAGTTCATTCGAACGCCGTGGGGGTGTTTGAAGTGCCCGTTTGTTTGGGCAGGTGAGTGCAAAGGTCTCGCATTCACTACTCAAATCCCCGCTGCGTTGTTTCTTCGGCGTGTGTGCTATCGAGTTGCGCGCCTCAAGAACCGGGCCGGTGTCGTGTGCTTGCCCGCGAACAAACTCTGAGTTATCCCTGCGCTCCATCGGCCATGCCGAAGGGGTTTTCATGGACATTCTGGGGTCTGAAATATGTTTAGGTCTTCAATCCATTCGATCGTTTTTCTGGTGTCCTCTCTTACTCTGGCAAGCAACTGCTTGGCGGGCCAGCCGGTCTTGGATTTTACCGATCTCACTGATCAAGCCGGGCTCACCTCCATAAATGATTTCTCACCAGATCAAAACTACGCCCGGATGATCGCCGGGGGTGTCGCCGCCGACTTCAACAACGACGGCTACGACGATATCCTCCACCTCGGATCACTCAATCCCAACAGCCTCTTTATCAACAACAAAGACGGCACCTTCACAGACCAAGCCGCCGACTGGGGCATCGCCGGACCATTCCATTCCTACGCCGCATCAGCAGCCGATTTCAACAACGACGGGTACATCGACATCTTCATCACCGCATTCGGTCCCGCCGCCGGCGCCCCACAAGCCAATGTCCACATGCTCATGAGAAACAACGGCCCCGACAACAAAGGCCAATGGTCCTTCACAGACATCGCCCAAACCGCAGGCGTCAACCAACTCTTCCCAGGCAATGTCAGCAAAGAAGGTACAGGATCAGGATGGGGAGACTACGACCTCGACGGCGACCTCGACCTCTTCGTCTGCGCCTACTCAGCACTCCTCCCAGGAAACCGCCTCTTCCGAAACGACGGACTCGACCAAAATAACAACTGGAAATTCACCGATGTCACCGCCGAGGCCGGGCTCGAACAAACCGGAATCGCCGGGTTCCTCCCCTCACTCGTTGACATGAACAACGACCGCTACCCCGACCTCATCATCATCGGCGATGCCGGGAGTTCCAAGTTCTACACCAACAACCAAGACGGAACCTTCACCGACACCACCAACCAGGCCCAAGGCCTCGGCACCGCCAACGGCATGGGAATCGACACCGCCGACATCAACAACGACGGACTCCTCGACTTCTTCGTCTCCAACATCAGATTCGTAAACCCAAACGCAGGCGGAAACATCCTGCTCATCCAAAATCCGGACAACTCATTTACCAACACCGCCACATCGAGCGGCGCCCGCGATGGCTACTGGGGCTGGGGATCGCTCATCAACGATTTCGACCACGACGGCGACAAAGACATCCTCGAAACCAACGGCTGGCACTTGACCGGATTCGGAAACAAACCCGTCACGCTCTACCTCAACAACGGCGACGCCACACAGTTCACAGAATCCGCACAAGCCTGCGGCATCGCCCACACCGGACAAGGACGCGGACTCATCAGACTCGACGCCGACAACGACGGCGACATCGACGCTGTCATCTTCAACTACAAAGAACCCACCGCTTTCTACAGCAACAACCTCATCACACCAAAGAAAACGCCGCCAAACGCACACTGGTCACGCATCAAACTCGACACCTCCGCACGCGATTCGCTCGCACCCCAAGGCATCGGCGCCATGATCACCGTTTCAACCGCAACCAAAGACTACCTCCTCCCCATCCATAACAATGTCTCCTACTGCGGCACATCCCCCGCCGAAGCCCACATCGGCCTAGCCAGTGAATCGACCATCAGCGCCATCCGCGTCGCCTGGCCCGACGGCTCTTTCACAACATGGACAGATCAAGCCGCCGACCAAATCCTCACACTCAGCGCCCCGGCATTTGCCGCCGACTACGACGCATCGGGCACGGTAGACATCGACGACATCTACACATTCATCGGAGCAATGGGCAGCCGCAGCCTCACCGCAGATCACAACGGCGACGCCCAAATCGACTTCTTCGACATCTCCGCGTTCTTAACCGACTACCGCCAAGCAACCACGCCCTGATCACCATTCAAACATCCAAACCACACGATCCACAGGCGTTCAGCGAATACATCCGCTGAACGCTTGCTGGTTTTTTACTCGCCTGTTTGTTTTGACTGTTCCTTATCCTTCAGTATCTTGAAGAGGCCTGATCCGCTGCGTCACATCCTTGGGCTTGCCGCCCGTCCGCAACTCCTCAAGCAATCTCAAATAAGTCTCATACCGCACACGCGCGATCTTCCCACCCTCAACAGCATCCCGCACAGCACACCCCGGCTCATGATCGTGCGAACAATCATTAAACTTACAATCATGCGTATACCCCACAAACTCAGGAAACATCCACCGCAACTCCTCAGGCGATACATCGGCAAGCCCAAAGAACCGAACCCCAGGCGTATCAATTACTCTGATCCCAGGCTCTATAAAGTGCATAGAACTCGAAGTCGTCGTATGCCGGCCCCGCATGTCCCGCTCGCGCACGCGCCCCGTTTCGATCCCCAACTTGGGATCCATCGCATTGGCCAGCGAACTCTTGCCAACCCCAGAGTGCCCCACAAAAGCACAAGTCTTCCCCGCAAGCAACTTGCGCAGCTCATCAACCCGCAACCCCTCATTGGTCGCCTCCCCATCACCGGCAATTCCACCACCAGGCACCGCCGCGCAGACCGCAATGGGAATCCCCGCCTCCCGATACGGATCAAGCTTGGCCATTTCATCATCGAACTGATCCGGCTCAAGCAAATCCACTTTATTGACCGCAATAATCGCTTCACACCCACCCGCTTCAATCGCTACTAAATACCGATCAATCAACCGCGGATGCAACGGCGGCGACACCACCGACACCACCACAACCACCACATCAACATTGGCCGCCACCACCCGCTCGGCCCGTGGATCGTGGGCATCAGGCCGGGCGAGTTTGGACTTTCGCTCAAGCACACTGACGATCTCAAAAATATCTTCGCCATCATCAGTCGCATCAAGTTTCGTAAACACCACCCGATCGCCAACTGCGATCCCCGATTGCTGCCGTGCCGCAAGCTCCGCACTCAATCGACAATGAAACGCCTTGGCAACATCGTTCTCCCCATCGGCCAAAACCGTCGCCCGCCGGCGCGTCAGTTCAACGACCAACCCTTCGCCCAAGCCATCATCCCCATCATCTCCATCGCTGCCCTTGACCCGCTTGGCGTGTGAAAAATCCTTCTCGACGATTCTCAACACCCAATCAATCAACGGGTCCGCCCGCCGCTTGCCCCCGATCCGTTCGCCGTCTTCGGTTTCGCGTGACTTGGACCGCCGCCGTTTCTGGGCCGACGACCGCTGTGTGCGTGCATCCTCATAGACCCGGTCCTTGTCCTTCTTAGACAACGACCCCAGTATCGACTCAAGTTTGCTACGCTGGCGTTTGTTCACTCACCAATCCTACCCGCTCAATCTCCCTACAATCAGACAAACCACGCTATTTCAAGGAATCCTCAGCCATGACCACGACCACCGCTTCCCCCTTCGCCATCCGCACCAAAGAAACCCTCGATTCCCTCGCCGCCGCAGGGCAAACAAAGATTCTCCAAACCCTCGACTCCCCCATGGACGCAACCGTCACCATGATCGACGAAGACGGCTCCCGCCATGAACGCATCTGCATGTGCTCCAACAACTACCTTGGACTCGCCAACCACCCCGCCGTCGTCGAAGCCGGCATCGAGGCATTGCGTACCTACGGCGCCGGCACCGCCTCGGTCCGCTTCATTTGTGGCACCTTCACCCCCCACCACACCCTCGAAAAGACGATCGCCACCTACATGGGCACCGAAGCCGCGTACACCTTCGTAAGCTGCTGGAACGCGACCGAAGCACTCTTCCCCACCGTCTGCGAAGCCGGCGACATCATCATCTCCGACGAACTCAACCACGCCTGCATCATCGACGCGATGCGACTCACCCCCGTCATCAAGAAGGGCGTCAAAAAAGGAATCTACAAACACTCCGACATGGACTCGGCCCGTGAAGTCCTCGAAAAAGCCAAAAACAACCCCGAAATCACAGGCCAAATCTGGCTCATCACCGACGGCATCTTCTCCATGGAAGGCGACATTGCAAATCTTCCGGAACTGAGAAAACTCTGCGACGAGTACAACGCCTTCCTCATCGTCGACGACTCCCACGCCCACGGCGTCCTCGGAAAAACCGGCCGAGGCACCCACGAACACTACGGCATGTGCCCCTCTTGCCCCTCCCCCGCCCCGACGGGGGAGGTGTCTGCGCAGCAGGCGGAGGGGGTCTTCGCTCCACGCCCATACTCCCCAGACAACGGAACCGTCGACATCTTCACCGGCACACTCGGCAAAGGACTCGGAGGCGGCGCCGGCGGCTTCATCGCCGCAAGCCAACAACTCATCGACCTCATCATCCAACGAGGCCGACCAACCCTCTTTAGCAACGCCCTCCCCGTCACCGTCGCCGCCAGTGCAAACGCCGCGATCCAAACCCTCATGAACGAACCTGAGCGCGTCCAAAAACTCCGCGACATCACCACCTACTGCCGCCAGCAGATCAAATCCAAAACCGATTTCGAAGTCCTCGACTCCCCAACAGCCATCTGCCCCATCATCGTCGGCCCCACCGAAAGAGCCATCGCCATGTCCAAACAACTCCTCGACCACAACATCTTCGTCATCGGCTTCGGCCACCCCGTCGTCCCCGAAGGCGAAGCCAGACTCAGAATCCAGATGTCCGCGGCACATACGAAGAAACATGTGGACCAGCTTGTCAAAGCGTTGAATCAGCTGTAATATACATGAATGCAAGATTCAGACGAACGGCTGTCGAGCTTATCATCTGACGATCAGACAATCTGGTTAGTGCTAGCCATCAAACTCAAAGTACATAGGAGTCAATTAGATGAAAAAACATATTGGATACTTCGCCGCTACTGTACTGATCTTCACACTCCAAGGGTGCGGAACTCCATTTAAAGGGACCACAACATTTTTTTACGCCAATGGCCCAGTTAATGACTCAGCATCAGCTGCCGTTGTACCACGCGCCTCCCAAGCCAACTCTTTGGAGTGGGGCACATATCGAGATCAGATAGAATCGCAACTGCAGGAAAATGGGTTAGAAATCGAATCCGAACAAGCTGCTGATTATCTTGTTGTGATAGATTACGCAATCGATGCTTCAGGAGAAACTAGTACTTACGCGAAGCCTCGCTATTATGAGGGTAATGTGGTAGGGATTACAAATGAAACTCGCACAATTCACCAGCGCAGCTTGATGGTCAGTTTTTATCGCAAAGGCACAAACTTGGCAACTGACACTAAGCCAATAGCGCAAATCCGAGTACTTAGTGCTGGATCATCCAACGAGCTGGCAAGAGTGATGCCAATCCTAGCGAGGCAGGCTTTCTACAAATGGCCCGGAGAGTCAGGGAAAGTCTATAACTGGACCGCTACTGAATGATCATCGACAACCAACACATCGATCTACCCTAGCTGGGTGCCCTCCTTTGACCCGAAGGGCAAAGGAGGTTCTTCGATGAACCTACCCACACGACATCCTCCTTCGCCCGGTGCCGTGCTCTTCGTCTTCGAAGAGCACGATCTTGACCAACTCAAATCACAATCAAACGACCCACACAATCGTGCTCTTGTCGAAGACGACAACAGCACGGCACCAACCCCCCACCCCCCCATCACTCCCCAATCCCATCCAAACGCCTCTCCCACGCCTGCCCCCAACTCTTGGGAATCACATACCCAC
>JAESRA010000205.1 GCA_016764895.1 Phycisphaerales bacterium
GCCAGGTGGACAAGTTCGACGGCTGTGAACGCTTTGAGATGAACATTGGGCGCGACCTCCGAAAGTGCTTTGAGCATGTCGGTGTAATACTCAAACGGCAGGTACGGATTAAGCCCACCGACAATGTGCAGTTCCGTCGCCCCGCTCTCGACGGCCTTGCGCCCCTCTTCTTTGATGTACTCAATATCCCGCGTGTACTCCCCATCATCGCCCTGCTTGCGGGCAAACTCGCAGAACTTGCACGACAGGGCGCAAACATTTGAGTAGTTGAGGTGCCGGTTGATGTTGTAGTACGCGACGCCGGGGTGCATCCGGTCGCGGATGAGTTTGGCGAGTTCCAGGACTGTCCAGAGGTCTTTGGTTTCGTAGAGCACATGGCCGTCGTCGAGCGACAGCCGTTGTCCGTTGCGGACTTTCTCGGAGATCGGGAGGAGTGCAGGATCAAGATTCGGGAGAACAGCGGTGGTCATGGGTGATTCTAGGTCTACCAAACACGGGTGCCACGCCTTGACCGTCTTCGGCAAGGCGTGTCTTTAAAGTGGTGAAATGAGTCAAAAGACACTGCTTGCCGAAGACGGTCAAGCAGTGGCACCCTTAGAACGAAAGGGTCTTGATCTGCTCGATCATGTCCCGGACTGCTTGGCCTCGATGCGAGATTGCGTTCTTTGCCTTTGAATCCAGCTCCGCGCTGGTCTGGATGAAGTCCGGCCCGACGAGGAAAATAGGATCGTACCCGAACCCGTTGCTTCCACGCGGCACGCTGTCACTGGGCGTCGCGTGGGGATGATCAATAGGCAGTCCGATGCGCCCCTCAAATTTTCCCTCGCTGGTCGCCAGGATCGAGCCGTCTGAGTCTGCCAAAACCATCACACACACAAACCGCGCGGTCCGCTCTTCAGGCTCAAACTCATCAAGCTCGGCAAGTACGCGATCAATATTGCGAACATCCCGCTGCTGCCTGCTCAATCTCGCGGCTTGCTCATCAATTTCGCCATCAAACGCATAATGCGAAGAGATCACCCCAGGCCGACCACCGAGCGCATCAATGACCAATCCAGAATCATCGGCAAGGCAAGGCCGGCCCGTCGCCTTGGCATACGCGACCGCCTTGATCGTGGCGTTGTCCAAAAAAGTATCCCCGTTCTCTTCGGGTTCGGGGAACGAGTCTTCGATGTCGCCGAGCCCGAGAATGTGGATCTGTGATCCGCCGAGGAGGGCCCTGAGTTCTGCGACTTTGCCGGGGTTCTGTGTTGCCAGTACGATGGTGCTCATGGGTGATTATACGAACCAAAACCGGTCTATGCTCTGTCTATGAGCGATAACCGTACCGATCTTGCCAATCAAGCCGCCACTGCTATTGAACAGGAAATGCCCCTAATTCACGCCCTTGTGGGCTTTGATGGCTTCATCGACTCGATCATCCATGTCGTCAACCAGCGTCATTCCATGGCCCCGGACGACTATGACCGGATCAAAACCATCCCGGAGTTCGCCGCCCGGTGCGGGGCGGCCGCCAACAAGAGCGCCAATCTGGAGATGGTCGTCAAAGATGTCCGCTTCGGAGGCAACGGGCCGCTGCTCTCCAGTGCCCTTGGATCACTGGGGGCCTCGGTGACTTATATCGGGGCCGTCGCGTTGCAGACGGACTGGAACCGCGTCGATCCGATCTACAAACCATTCGTAGAACGCTGCGACCGTGTCATCCCGATCTGCCCCCCCGGACTCACCGACGCTCTCGAGTTTGAGGACGGCAAGATCATGCTCGGCAAACCCGAAAATGTCCAGCGCGTCACCTGGGACCTCATCAAACAAACCCTTGGCCTTGAAACATTGATTGAAATGTTCCAGAAAGCCACGCTGATCTCGGTCGTCAACTGGACATTGGTCGCCGGGGTCGAGGGCATTTGGGAAGGGCTCTGCGATGATATTTTTCCAAAGCTCACGCCAAAGCCAAGCCGTCGATTGTTCCTTGATCTCTCCGACCCTGCCAAGCGGACCGATGCCGACATCGCCCGCGCGATGGAACTGATCAAACAACTCCAGAAACACATTCCTGTCACCCTTGGACTCAACCTTGCCGAGAGCGGGCGGATCGCCAAGGTGATCGGAGTTGAGGTCTACGACGACGAGCACAACCAGACCTTGGCGGCGATGGTCCCCCAAGCGGCTACTCGCATTGTTGAAAAACTCGGATTGTCGTGCATCGTGATCCACCAGCACACCGGGGCGGGGGCTTCCGATGACCAAGGTGATTCTGGATGGTTCGCGGGCCCCTACACCCGCAAGCCGCGGATCTCGACGGGAGCGGGCGATCACTTTGGTGGCGGATTCAGCTTTGCTCAGAGCACCGGGCTGAATCTGGGGCAGTGTTTGGCCGCCGCGTGCGGAGTCGCGGGGGCGTATGTTCGTGATGCCCAATCACCAAGCAAAGAACGACTCATCGAGTTCCTCCGAGACCTGCCCGCACCGGAATAAACAGCATCATCGGCCTACCGTCCACCCATGGCTCCTAAAAAATCACAATCCTATCTTGCCGACGCTCAGGCACTCGAACAATCCGGCGACATTCCCGGAGCGATCAAACTCTACAAAAGCTTCATCTCCAAACACCGCACCCATCCCAACGCCCTCAAAGTCCGCGTCCGCACGGCACAACTCTGCGTCATGCAAGGGAATTATGACGACGCCATCAAACTCATCGAACACTCGGGCGGAGCGGGCCAAAAAAACCTGCTGATGATGTACACGCTCGCCCAAGCGTGCGCATACGCAGGAAGGCTCCAAGACGCCCACACCGCCCTAGAACTCACACTCAAAATCGACCCGGACTACCCGCCCGCAATCGCGCGATTGGCCACGATTATGCAATACGAAGGGCTCAAAGATGAAGCCCTTGCAATCATTAATGATGCGTACGCGCGCGGGATCGACGCGTGGGACATCGACCATACACTGGGCGAACTCGCGCCCAAATCTGGGCGGGTCGATGAGGCTACAGATCGCATCCAACGCCGACTGACTGATTCAAAGATCAAAGGGTCTGCGCGGATCGAGCTTGAATACATGCTCTCAAGCCTGCTCGAAAAACAGAAGAAGCACACCCAGGCATGGGAAGCCGCCGCGCGTGGCAACGCGCTCAAAACCGACGGCGGCATGGGCGGCTATGCAATCAAAGGAGCGAAAAAACTCCGAACAAATACCAGTGTCACCAAATACAAAGAACGCGTTCTCAAGACCATGAAAATCTTTGATGTCGAAATGCTCAAATCCCTCGAGCCCAAAGATGAGCCCAAAGATTCTGGCCCAGAACAACGCCCTCAGATTCTAATGATCTCAGGCATGCCCCGTTCAGGCACCACGCTGCTCGAACAAATTCTCTCATCACACCCACAAGCCGAGAGCGCGGGGGAAGCCACATTCCTGATGAAGATGGCCGCCGATCTCAAGATGTACCCGAATCCATCTGCACAAACACTCCAAAAACTCTCGATCAACAAACGATCCAAAGCCGGCAGGCAGGTCCTCCAAGAACTCCAAGCACTCTCTGGGAGCGACGACTATGTCGTTGACAAGCACCCCGGAAACGACGAACACATCGGGCTACTGGCGGCCATCGCGCCGGGTTCCACAATGATCATCACACGACGCGACCCGCGCGACATCGCGCTCTCCTGCTTCTTCCGAAACTTCGCGCTCGGGCATGGCTGGACCAACAGCTTCGAATCCATCGTTGACATGATCGAGATTCGATTACAAATGCACGACCACTGGCTCAAAGTCATCCCCGAAGGTGCCCCATGGCTCAAGCTCTGCGTCGGGGATTATGAGCGCATCGTCAAAGACCCCGAAAACCAAAGCCGAAAGCTCGTCGAGTTTGCGGGCCTTCCATGGGATGATGCGTGTTTGAACTTTTCGGATCGCAAACGGATCGTCCCCACGCTCCAGCCTCACCAAGCAGCCCAAGGCGTGTACTCTGGATCACTCGCCAAGTGGATGCCATACGCTGAGTGCATGGGCAAATCGCTCGACCGCCTCAATACGATCTGCGAGCGTCACGGCTACACGGTCTGAGTTACGAATCGGTCGTGCGATTGAGATGTTCGATGGAGCCGTCTTCTTTTTCAATGAGGATCGTGTCGGCTTCGTCGATGAACAAGCCGTGATCGATCACGCCTGGAATATCGTTGAGCCCCATCGCCAGTTCGGGTAGATTCTCCAACCCGTTGATGGTCGCATCAAGCACAAGATTCCCGTTGTCAGTCAAGAACAATCGCCCGTCCATATCTTGACGGATCACGCCGTTGATCCCGATATGGCGGAGTGCTTTGCGTGTTGAGGCGACGCCGTAGGCCATGATCGCAATCGGCAGCGGACTGGTCGCACCAACCTGCGTCTCGGCGACTTTTTTATACCCCACCATAAACACGGTCCGCTTGCACGCCCAGCACAATATCCGCTCGCGGGTCATCGCCCCGCGCGATCCTTTGAGCACCACCATCGAGCGGTCCACCTCATCGGCGCCGTCAATCAATATATCTATCTCTTCAAGCATCGCAAAGTCGATGATCTTGAGCCCGAGCGATCTTCCCAAATCCTCGGCGCGTTCTGATGCAGCGACGCAGTTGATGTCAAGACCTTCATCAATCACCCGCTGGGCCAGCGCATGAATCCCCCGCGCCGCAGTCAAGCCAGCACCAAGACCGACAATCATCCCAGAAACCACTTCGCTGACGGCTGTGTTGGCCAAAGTATCTACAGTTGTCGTTTGCTTACTCAAAGCGAATCCCCTGTGCAAGGGTGAGTTCATCACCATAGTTGATTGTACAGGTCTGGCGGCGCATGTACACCTTCCACGCATCAGAACCTGACTCGCGTCCACCACCCGTGTCTTTCTCGCCACCAAACGCCCCGCCAATCTCAGCACCAGAGGTCCCGAGGTTGATATTGGCGATCCCGCAGTCAGAACCCGCCCCGGTTGGTGCCAAGAACCGCTGGGCCGCGTTGGTCGATCCCGTAAAGATCGCACTACTGAGCCCCTGAACCACGCTGTTCTGCATGTCGATCGCTTCTTCGAGTGTCTTGTAAGTGAACACATACAAGATCGGGGCGAAGGTCTCTTCATACGCCATCGGGAGTTCGTTTGACGCCGGTGCCCGAATAATCGTCGGCTTGACAAAGTGCCCGCCGCTGAGCTGCCCGCCCAGTTTGGCCCGCGTCCCGCCGGTCAGCAAGGTCCCGCCCTGCCGGGCGGCCTCGCTCACCGCGTGCTCATACTGCTTCACCGATGCTTCAGTAATCAATGGCCCCATCAGCACCGTTTCATCCAACGGATCACCAATCTTGACCGTTTCATACGCCTTGACCAGCTTGGCGGTGAACGCATCGGCGATGGATTCATGAATAATCAATCGCCGTGTTGAAGTGCACCGCTGCCCAGCCGTCCCCACCGCACCAAATACAGTCGATTTGAGAGCCAGATCAAGATTCGCGTCCGGCTCGATGATCACCGCGTTGTTGCCGCCGAGTTCGAGGAGGCATTTGCCCAATCGACCCGCCACAACCGCACCGACCCGCCGCCCCATCCGGCATGAACCCGTCGCACTAATGAGCGGATACCGCTTATCTGCGATCATCGTCTCGCCAACCACATCATCGGTCCCGATGACCAGTTGGAAAATATTGTCAAAGCCCATCTCCGTAGCAATCTTCTCGCCGATCATGCTTGTCGCGATCGCCGTCAGCGGCGTGAGGAGTGATGGTTTCCAGACGGTCGTGTCGCCGGCGATCGCCGCGAGCATCGCGTTCCAGCCCCAGACCGCGTTTGGGAAGTTGAACGCGGTAATCACGCCAACGGGACCC
>JAESRA010000206.1 GCA_016764895.1 Phycisphaerales bacterium
GCGCAGCTGCTCGCCTTCAGCTCGGCGAGTTCCTCGGCAACCCTCCCCGTCACCATGGAGTGCTGCGAGCAACGCCTCGGAATCAAAGAAGAGGTCAGCGCCTTCGTCCTGCCCATCGGAGCAACCATCAACATGGACGGCACGGCCCTCTACCAAGGTGTCGCGGCGGTGTTCATTGCCCAACTCTATGGCATGGACCTGTCCATCGCCGACCAACTTACCATCGTCCTGACGGCGACCCTCGCATCCATTGGTACAGCCGGCGTGCCCGGGGTCGGGATGATTATGCTGGTGATCGTGCTCGAGAGCGTCGGGATTCCACTCGAAGGAATCGCGGTGATCCTGGGCGTGGACCGGATTCTGGATATGTGCCGAACGAGTTGTAATGTGACGGGCGATTGCATGGTGTGTACGGTGGTCGCGTCGAGCGAGGGGGCCATCGAGACCCCCGAGCAGGTCGCCGCCCGGCTCGCCCTCCCGATGGACGAAGACCCGGTCGACGAGGGACGACTGGATTAGCCCGTGTCGAACGAATCTGATGGGTGGCCCGACGGAGGATTCTTATCCTCCTTCGGGTCTTGAAGAACCAATCTTGTGGACTACCCAAAGACCCGAAGGAGCATAAGAATGCTCCGACGGGGCACCCAGATAAGAAAACTCGATCCATCAGACACGACCTCGTTGGGTGCACATTCATAGACCAGCACACCCTACACTTGCCCGATGAGTACCAACACGCAAAACCAACCGACCCTCGACCCCGCCGCCGCCCTTGATGACCGCTTTTGTGCGGCGATCCGCACTGTCGTCCCCGACCTCCCAGACGATCAGGTCAAAGCCCACATCGGGCCTTCGCGGCAACCGAAGTTTGGGGATTTTCAGTCCAACTGCGCGATGCCCATCGCCAAGCGCGTCGGGATGAAGCCGCGGGAACTGGCGGCCAAGATTGTTGAAGCGATCGATGTTTCGGGGATCGCCCAGCCGCTCAGTGAAGAATCGATCGCGGGGCCTGGGTTTATCAATGTATCGCTCTTGCCTGAAGCACTCGGATCCGCCCTTGGCGCCATCGACACCGACCAACTCGGCATCGAAGCTCCCGCAAATTCAAAAACAATCGTCGTCGATGTCTGCGGCGTCAACCTCGCCAAACAAATGCATGTCGGACACCTCCGCTCAACAGTCATCGGCGATGCAATCGCAAGAATCCAAGAACGCCTGGGTCACTGCGTCAAACGCCAGAGCCATGTCGGGGATTGGGGTCGTCCGATTGCGATGGTTGTTGAAGAACTCTGCGTGATGGAAGACGCGGGGACGGATTTGTCATCGATCACACTCGCCCAGCTCAACGCGATCTACAAGGTCGTCGGGGCCAAGTGCAAGGCCGAGACCAAAGCACTCGAACTTATCATGAAGGTCGGCGGGCACGCCAAGGCCGAGATCGAACTCAAAGAACGCATCGCCGTCGCCGACGCCGCGATGGACAAAGCCAAGGCCCGGCTCGTCGCGCTCCAGTCCGGCGATGAACGATCCGTCCGAATCTGGCAGTTGATCTACGACATCACCATGTCCGCATGCCTGGCAACCTGCAAGCGGCTCCACGCCAACATCACCGACGAACACAGTGCGGGGGAATCGACCTACCGCGATGAACTCAGCCCATTGGTGCAGGATTTGATTGATCGGAAGATCGCCGTTGAAGATGACGGTGCGCTTGTTGTCCGCTGCGAGGGGATCAAGGAACCGACGATTATCCGCAAGCGTGACGGCGGGTTCTTGTACGCGACGACGGACCTGGCCGCGATCAAGCGGCGGGTGGGCAAGCTGGGCGGGGATGAAGTCGTGTACTGTGTCGATTCGCGCCAGGGGCTTCATTTTAAGCAGGTTTTTGCTGCGGCTCACAAAGCCGGGTACGACAAAACACCATCAGGGAACGACGCGGTGCTCGTCCACACGATGTTCGGAACCATCTTCGGCGAGGATAACAAGCCGCTCAAATCACGCTCTGGCGAGAACCTGAACCTGACTGACCTGCTCGATGAAGCGGTCGCGCGGGCATCGGCGGCCGTGGCCGAGAAGAACCCGGACATGCCCGAAGCTGAACGCCAGACAATCAGCGAGGCGGTCGCGATCGCGGCGGTCAAGTACGCGGATCTTTCAACCGAGCGGATCAAGGATTATGTGTTCAGCTTTGATCGGATGTTGGCGTTTGAGGGTGATACGGGGCCGTATATGTTGTACGCGATTGCTCGGATCAAGAACATGCTCCGCAAGGCGGTTGATAGAGGTGTTGATGTTGAGGCCGCCAAGACCGCTTCGTTCTCGCTTGCCGATCCCGCCGAACGCGCGTTGGCACTGATGGTACTGCGGTATCCAACGATCATCCGCGCAGCCGGCGACCACCACGAGCCCCACCGCTTGTGCGGCTACTTGTATGAACTCGCCTCGCTGTTTGCCAAGTTCTACGAACAGTGCCCGGTGCTCAAAGAAGGTGTCGAAGAATCTACACGCGATGGGCGTTTGCGATTGAGCATGCTCGCGCTGCGGGTGCTTCAGGATGGATGCGACACGCTTGGCATCCCCACTGTAGACCGCATGTGACGCATGTGACGCATGTGGCCGCATGTGACCGCATGTAAAAAAACCGGCCCGTTTCAATGCGGGTCGGCCTTTGTTTTTACAGGTGAAAGTGACTCAGAAGAGCAACTGGAACTGCGCGGTGATCGCGAACTGACCCGATGTTGAATCGGCGAGTAGGTTGTTTTTGAGGGTCACGATCGACTCGGTGGTCGGATCGGGGAAGTGTTGGACTTCGAGGGTGAACTTGGCCGCGTGTGATTCGGGGAGAATGTAGTGGTTCCAGCCGACGGTGAATGTATTAAACTCGCTGGGTCCAGATGTACCAACGACGACGGGGGTCGAATCCGATGGCATGATCAGATCCCACCGAGCAAAGAACTCATCGGTGTCGGACACAAACACACCGCCTTGCAGGATAAATCCTGAATCGGTGAATGTCGTCAAGCCGTCGTTTGTTGATCGCCAGATGCCTGCACTGTAGAGGTTCCAGCCATCACCAAGAAGCGATGCATCAACCGTGAAGGTTGTTAAATCGGTCGTTGGATTTGTCGCAGGATTGGTTCGGCCCATGGATTGATGATGCGCTGCTGCACCGATCATCAGGCCGCCGCTGGCTCCGCGCCACGAGGTGAACTGCTTGTACTGCTTCCAAGTGGACTCGCCAAATTTCAGCTCGCCACGAGCAGTCACCCCGTAATCCGCTTCCGATGACGAAGTGAAGTATGTATTCTTCGTCGAGAAGCCATCATTGAAACTTGCAATAAATCGCCAGTCGTCTTCGGTAACACGAAGTTCTACACCTTGGGTATAGTCCTGATTCAAGGTTTCATTGGCCGATGAACGATCCGTCGCGAGCATGTACTTGGATGAAAGATTCTCTTCGCGTAAGAGCCCTGGCTTAAATTGCCCCGCGCGGAATACAACGGTGTCGCTGAGTTTCCATTTAAAGTATCCGTCATAGAGAGATGCACTTCCAGACGAATCGCTGAATGATATCTGCACCTTTGCCGAGATGTCATCAGTAACCTTACCCGCAATGGCGATCTTTGTGCGACGATTGACAAATCCGATCGTCACATCTTCGTCGGGGCTTGCCAGCGTGGTGCTGTCTGAACCTCTCTGGTTGAAATTGTAACGGAACTGCATTTGCAGACTTATTTTGAGTTCATCAGAAGCGGGAGCAAGTGACTCTCTTGATGCCGAATCGGCTTGGACGGCCGCGGCCAGATTGAGCAACCCCCCCCTTTCTTCTCCGGCTATGGCGTTCATTGAAGAAATAGACAGGACGGTTGCGGCACATGCCGAAATGAGCATTGTGTTCATTGGATTCTTTCGGTTAGAGTTTGAGCTTGTTTTCAAGGTACTTCTGTATAGTTATAGCTATCGACCTGTTGTGGGAAAGCCTTGAGTTTTTGAAGATTTCTGAACATACTCGCCGCCATCTTTGCCTCTATTTTTTGACCGCTCAAACCAATATCAATCCACAAAAAGAACGGGAGGGACCCGAAGGTCCCTCCCGTGATTACATCAGAAGATGTTGATCGTTGTCAGATTTCGCAAACTCAGAAGAGAAGCGAGAACTGGGCACGAATGTTCATCTCATCCTCGGCACCAGGACCACCGAGGTAGCCTGTGGTTGAGCCATCAGTGTATCCCAACGAATCAAGGCCAGTGGTTTCATCGAGACCAAAGCCAATATCCATGGAGAACCGGGCCGCGTGCGATTCTGGCACGAGGTAGTAGTTGAAACCAAGGGTAAACATCGAGTACTGATCTTCAGCACCCGCTGTGATTGGCAAGAATGCGGTTGCATCGCTATCAAGGAAGATCACATCGTAGCGAGCGAATGCTTCAAACTGATCGGTGAAGAAGACATTGCCCTGAAGGACAAAGCCGTCGTCGGTACGATCCAAGCTGTCGCCGACGATCAGGTCAAGCTCCATTTTAACGCTTGTGTATGAGGCAAAGACACCCCAGCCATCACCTTCGTACTGAGCATCAAGAGTCCATGCGGTTACGGTGATCGTATCATTATTGCCACCAAGAATTGGGTTTGAGCCGCCCATTTGTGACCAGTGGAGACCTGCACCGACGCGGAAGCCGGTGTTGGATCCTTGCCATGAAGCGAAATCGTTGAACTGATCCCAGTTGCCTGAGATGAGCCAGTCAAGACGACCAGTCAAGGAGAAGTCCGCTTCAGAAGCTGCGGTGTAGTAGGTGTTGGCGGTGTTGCCGACAGCCCAGTGTGAAGGACCGTCAGCGAGGACAGCGGTGAAGCGCCACTCGTCATCGGAGTAGTTCAAGGCGATAGCCTGGCTGTAGCCAACATCAAAGAATGAGTTGGTCAGTGAACGCTCGACACCTTGTGAGTGCTCAGCAGCAACATTGGATTCCGCTGAGAATGGGTTCTTGAGCTGACCGAACAGGAATGTCCAGTTGTCATCAAGGCCCCAAGTTGCGTATGCCTCGCGGAGGGTTGCGCCGCCGTCACCAGTTGCACCACCATCGGACATGCCGTGATCAAACGCACCACCGAAGTCAAACGATACATACCCATTGAGGTCGGTACCTTCGACGCCGCCGCTCATGCGGATCTGCGTGCGAGGAGTGGAGAAACCAATAGTGGTATCGTTGTCGCCGAAGGGGGCAGCACCAGCGATTTCATCACGGGTGTTGTAGGAGTAACGGAACTGGGTAAAGATCGAAACATCGAGTGCCGAACCGGATGAACCCAAGAGGCTCGAACGGGTGTTGGTATCGGCACGCAGCTCAGCTGCATATGCACGATCGATGTCAAGTCCTGATTGAGCCAGCGCCGAGCCGCTCATGGTAACCAATGCGATGGTTGTAATTGTCTTCATCATTTCAGTGCTCCTTCTCGTTGGGCAGTGATTGGAAATGTACTGTTGTTGTCCAGGCCGAATACCATACGACCTGTCGTCTGACCGACTATAGGCCAGACTAACCATTGTGAGTTTGATTATTCGACCTTTTGTTGGCACTAACTATCAATTTTACTGGCCTAATGTCCAACAATCTCCATTTTAGACCTTCATTGGCCAAAAACGCCTCTTAAGGCGCAAAACCAACCCCACCATTTATCCA
>JAESRA010000207.1 GCA_016764895.1 Phycisphaerales bacterium
ACCGTAGGCGATGTCAAAAGCACCTCCACCGCAGGCACCACCTTCGACCCCCCATCCTGCGCCGCCAGCTCAGGATTCGCAGGCACAAGCCGCTGCGCACAGATCGCCTTGAGCGTCTGGGCAAGTGAGTTCCGCACAAACGCCCGTTCATCCTGCGGAAAAAACTCGAGCATTCGTCCAAACGCCCCCATCGTATCGGCTGTATGCAAAGTCCCAAACACCAGATGCCCCGTCTCGGCCGCCTGAATCGCAGACAGCACCGTCTCTTGATCTCGCATCTCACCAATAAAGATCACATCCGGGTCCTGCCGCACCACATGCCGGAGTGCTTCATGAAAATCAATAACATCGATCCCGATTTCCCGCTGCGAGATAATCGCCATCTTGGGCGTAAACCGATACTCCACCGGGTCCTCGATCGTAATAATATTCACAGGCCGCGTCGCGTTGACCTCATCAAGCATCGCTGCCACAGTCGAAGACTTTCCGCACCCCGTCACCCCCACAATCAACACCAACCCTTCCCGCTCCTTTTTGACAATTTGCGAGTACACCGGAGGCAGCCGAAGATCCGCATAACTCGGAATCTCCGCCTTGACTCGCCGCACCGCCGCGTGCGTGTGATTCCCCGACCGCAGCATATTAATTCTGAACCGGTCTCCCCCACCGTCTCCGTCATCAATATGCCACGCAAAGTCCAGGTCCCCGGTCTCATCAAACTTCTTCTTCTGGACTTCGCTGAGTAGCGGGTCGAGCAAATGATCCGCTTCTTCCTCGCTCACTGGGTCTGCATCAATGGACCGCAGTTCGCCGCCGATCCGGTAAGTCGGGGGAATCCCCACCTTGATATGTAAATCCGACGCATCGAGCCGCGCCATCGCCCCGAGCAATTTCTTGATATTCAATGCACCTTGGATCATTCGCGTTCTCCTATTATCTCCCACCACCGTATCAGATATGACTTCGAACAACCACCCAAATGAAATTTACCCAGCCATAGACCGATCTGTCTATTTCTCGCCGGCAGTTGCCTATGATGATACTGGATATTAGTATCCCCTTTGCGATCCCGCAGTAATCCAGCCATAAAAGGAGCCCGATAATGACCACCCAATCCCAATCAAACGCCGCCACCCACTATCAGCAGTGGCCAGACAAAGCCAAAAACATGCACACCCAAGCCCCAGACCTCTCGGCAGGTTTCGGAGGCATGTTCAAAAAACTCATGGGCGAAGGTGCCCTCTCCATCCGCGAAAAAGAACTCATCGCCCTCGCCATCGGCATGGCCCTCCGCTGCGAACCCTGTATCTACTCCCATGTCGAAAAATGCGTCAAAGCCGGCGCAACCCGCGCCCAAATCATCGAACTCGCCGGCGTCGTCGTCACCATGCAAGGCGGCCCAGGATATGTCTACACCCCCAAACTCATCGAAGCCCTCGACGCACTCGGCGTCGACTAAACAAATCCTCGACCCCCTAGACGCCCTAGACGCATAAACTCACAAACACATCCCCTGCGGGTGCCACTACTGGCCGTCTTTCGGGGCGGCACAGTAGTGTCTTTGTATCCCATACCCAAATCGAGCCCCGATCTCATGAAACACATACTCCCCATCGCAGCCGTCACCGCAATCGCATTCCTCTTCATCTACCTCGCCAACCTCTCGTCCCCGGCCGCCCCCACACAATCCATGCACACCATCAACCTCACCGACCTCTCCCCACAACAACAAACCCAGCACCAACGCGCCATGGCCGCCCAAGGCGAAATGTTCCAAACCCTCATAAGCCGCCTCACCGCCGCCATGCAAGAAGCCGGCCCAACCAACGCCATCACCGTCTGCTCAACAGACGCCAAAACCATCGCCGATCAAATCAGTACCAAGCACAACCTCCAAATCGGTCGCACCTCAAACAAACTCCGAAACCAAAACAACACCCCCCCAGCATGGGCAACCCAAGCCCTCCAATCAAACCCCACCGAGCCACTCATCCTCACCAACAAACTCGGCGCCCTCGCACTCATCAACCCCATCAAACTCGCACCCACCTGCCTCCAATGCCACGGCTCCCCAACCGGTTCAAACCCAGACATCGCCCCACAAACCCAAGCCGCCCTCAACGAACTCTACCCCAACGACCAAGCCACCGGCTACAAAGAAGGCGACCTCCGAGGATGGTTCTGGATCCAAGTCCCGCCTCAGTAAACCTCAATCACGCCAAGCCCATGTTGGGAGTCTGATGGAAGATCACCAGCGGCTCCAGACCCTGCTTCAACCCGATAAAGTATCGGACCTAAGCAGGGTACCCGACAGGTCAATCAGCCCGGCCATCTTCTCAATCCTATTCAAATAAAAACTAATTCTTTAACAAATATCGAACTCCCACAATTCGTTTCTACCGTAAAACCGGGGCATTTCACCCAACCCCGATTTATGGGTATCCTTGTCCGATTTAGCACTGAAACTTTCCCTCAAAGTTGGGTTTTTATCTTGCCGATTGACACATACCTGACTCAAGCAGAGTCACATATACACATAGACCTCAGCAAGGAGAAGGCAACATGCGTTTAACAATAGGGAAAAAACTCGGATTCGGGTTTGGGCTCATGATCATTCTCAATGCCATGGGTGGAAAAATCATCTACCACAAAGTCAAATATGTCAACACAGTCCAAGACCGAGTTGTCAATCTCCGAACGCCCACAGCAATAACCGGTGTCCAACTCCACAACGGCATCAATCATTCACTCGCAGCCCTCCGAGGATACATGATCCTTGGATCCGACAAGTGGATCGACGAACGATCCAAAGCATGGGATTCGCTCGATCAAGACATCGCCACCATGAAAGACTTCTCTACCAACTGGACAAACCCTGAAAAAATCCAAAAACTCAACGAATTCATCACCATCATGGATGAATTCAGAGTCGCCCAGCAACTTGTCGAAGACATCGCAAACTCGCCACAAGAGCAGCCAGCGATGAATATTCTCGTCAACGACGCCACACCACGCGCATCCATTATGCTCGCTTCGATCACCGAAATGATCAACCAAGAAAAAGAACTCGAAGCAACTCCACAACGCAAAGCACTTCTGGCAACCATGGCCGACTCCCGCGGATCATTGGCGGTAGGGCTTTCATCGATCCGAGCCTACCTCCTCACCGGAGATATAGCATGGGCCGACTCGTTCCACACCAAATGGGAAATCAACACCGATCGACTCGCAACTCTTCAAGAAAACACATCGCTTCTAAACCCCGCCCAAATCGAAGCCTTCAAAAAATACTCCCAAGCACGAGCCGAATTTAACCCATTCCCTGACCAAATGTTCGAAATCCGCGGCTCGGACGATTGGAATATGGCCCACAAACTCCTAAGTTCAGAAGCCGCACCAAAAGCAGCACAAGCAATCCAACTCCTCGACTGGATGACCGACAATCAAAAAGAACTACTCGCCAACGACGAAAAAGCACTCAACGCAGGGAGCCATTTCCTTCTCACAATGGTCATCGTCTCCACCTCCCTGGCCACAATCGCTGGCTGTTTCATCGCAGTACTTCTCACACGGACAATCACCAAACCCATCAAAAATCTCATCAAAGCCATCGACGAAGGCCAAGGCGACCTCACCATGCGCGTCGATGAATCCAGATCAGATGAAATCGGCGAACTCGGAGGCTGGTTCAACAAATTCGTAATCAACATGCAAGACATCATCTGTCAACTCCGCGATTCATCACAAGCTGTCGCCTCGGCCTCGACACAAATCGCCGCTTCATCCGATGAGATGGCCGGCGGATTACAAGAACAAGAAATGCAAACCCAGCAGGTCGCCGCCGCAGTCGAAGAACTCAGTCAGTCCATTTCCGAAGTAGCCTCCAAATCAGCAGATGCGACAACAGCATCCGCAGAAAGCCAGCACCTCGCAGAAGATGGCGGCAGAGTTGTCCGGTCAACAGTTGAAGAAATGGAAAGAATTTCCACCGAAGTAAACGCCTCAGCCCAGACAATCAATGCACTTGGAGAACAGAGCCAAAAAATCGGCGAAATCATCGCAGTCATCAATGATATTGCAGATCAAACCAACCTCCTGGCACTCAACGCCGCCATCGAGGCCGCAAGAGCAGGAGAACACGGACGAGGATTCGCCGTTGTGGCCGACGAAGTCCGCAAACTCGCAGAACGCACGACAGAAGCGACCGAAGAAGTTTCATCAAGTATCAACGGGATACAGAAAGAAACAGCATCGGCCGTCACCCAGATCGAATCCAGTTCAGAGCGTGTCGGCACCGGTGTTGACCTCGCCAATCAGGCAGGCGCATCACTCGAAACTATTGTCGTTGGAAGCCAAAGCGTCCAAGGGATGGTCCAGGATATCGCCGCCGCAGCAACCCAGCAAGCATCGGCATCCGATGAAATCGCCCGCTCAGTCGAGGGGATTTCAGGGGTCACACGCCAAACCAGCGAAAGCGCAAGCCAAGCTTCCCAGGCTGCAGGTGATCTGGCCAAACAATCAGAGCATCTGATGTCCCTTGTCAACCAGTTCAAGATTGATT
Source organism: Phycisphaerales bacterium (assembly GCA_016764895.1). GTDB lineage: Bacteria > Planctomycetota > Phycisphaerae > Phycisphaerales > UBA1924 > UBA1924. The sequence goes on from JAESRA010000207.1 coordinate 4,562, forward strand.
AACCAACGAACATCAACACATCCAACCCCACAAACGCCCCTCCACCAGGGGCGTTTTTTTATCCCCCCAATCCAGCCCAT
>JAESRA010000021.1 GCA_016764895.1 Phycisphaerales bacterium
CCCACAACCTCCCCCACAAATAGACCCGTAGTCATCACCGGGCTAGGCCCACTATGCTCAATCGCAGACTCAGCCGACAGCTTCTGGAACTCTCTATGCGCAGGGTCCAGTTCAATCACCCCAATTGAAACCTTCGACGCCTCAGGATTCTCCTGCCCAATCGCCGGCCAAGTCACCGCCAAGGTCCGAGACTGGGTCCCAAAATCCTACCGCAAAGCCACCAAAGTCATGGCCAGAGACACCGAACTCGCCGTCATCGCCGCTAAAATCGCAGCAGACGACGCCGGACTCCTGACTTCAGGCTCGACAGAAAAAGAAATTGAATCCGACACAGGCTTCAAAATCAATCCCGCACGCACCGGATGCCAGATCGGTGCCGGACTCATCGCCGCAGACACCGCCGAAATGTCCAGAGCCGTCGTCACCGCCACCGACGACACCGGCACCTTCAACACCAAAAATTGGGGCACCGAAGACACCGGCGACTCAGGCATGAACAATCTCCCCCCACTCTGGCTCCTCAAATACCTCCCAAACATGCCCGCCTGCCATGTCACCATCATCCACGGCCTCTGCGGCCCCTCCAACACCATCATGGGCGCAGAAGCCGGCGCTCTTCTCTCAATAATCGAATCCACCCGTGTCATCCAGAGAAACGCCGCCGACCTCTGCCTCACAGGCGGCGCAGAATCCAGGCTCAACCCCCTCGGGCTCCTCCGCTGGGACTACGCCGGCAGACTCGCCAATACCAATGGCCAAACCAACCCCAACGACATCCTCAAACCATTCGATCCCGAGTCCATCGGCTCGATCATGGGCGAAGCCGGGGGCATGCTCGTCGTCGAAGAAGAATCCCATGCCCAAGCAAGAAATGCCCGCCCATACGCCCGAATCTCAGGATTCGGATCGACCCAATCCCTGAACCCAGTCCTCCCAATATTCAACGAAAAGCCCGGAACCACCGACGACGCCCTCGCTCGCGCGATCACCATCGCCCTTTCCAAAGCCAACCTAAACCCCGAAGATATCGACGCAGTGCTTCCTCTGGGCATCGGGCAACCAACCCTCGATACCCGCGAAGCCAACGCTCTCCGGGATTCCCTAGGCCAACACGCCCAATCCGTCCCCATCGTCACCCTCACCGCCAGCCTGGGCAACACGCTTTCGGCACATGCCGGCATTATGACCGCAGCCGGGGCACTTATGCTCCGAAATCAAATGCTCCCAGCCAATGCGACAAACCTCTCAAACTCAGGGACTTTCCCCCAAAATACATCCACCTCACTCAATCACATTCTAATTTGTACAAGTTCGCTCGCTGGGCAGTGCGGTGCGCTTGTCCTGAGCAAAATTTGAACCAATAATCTCAAACCATATGTTTTGGCCTATTGGGCCATAGGGTTCGGCTAAAGCCCGGCGAGCTGTTTCTAAGCCGCTTCAAAATTCTGTTTTATAGGGATACTTCACTTTGACACACAACACCCAAGAACGCCGTCGCGGACGCTCCACCCCACTCTCAGACCTCGACCCGGCACTCACCGAATCATCACGCCGCCTCATCGGCTGCGCGATCGAAGTCCACAAAGAACTCGGCCCTGGATACCCCCTCGACATCTACCGCAAAGCACTCATCAAAGAACTCGAAATCGAAGAAGTTGCCCACACAACAGAACACAAAGTCGATGTCGAGTTTGACGAAGAAGTCATCGGGACCGTCGGGTCCGATTTCTTCATCGAAGAACGATTCCTCCTCAACATCATCGCCGACTACCACGATGTCTCCGGCTCAGATCGCAACGCACTCCGCGCCACCCTCCGTGCCGCAGAACTCGAACTCGGTCTCATCATCAACTTCGGACAACGCCGCCTCAAAGATGGCCTCGTCCGCGTCCTCAACCCAGACGCCCTCCGCAAAGACGAAGAAGAAAATGCCGGCGAATTCGAAGACGATCAAGACGGCGATGCCGACGAATAAATCACAACTCCCAGACACACAACGCGTCGTCATCACCGGCGCAGGATGGGTCACACCACTAGGCACCGATCTCGACTCCGTCTGGGATCGCCTCGTCAATGGCCAGAGCGCGGTCGCTCCGATCACACATTTCGATGCCTCCACCTTCGCCACAAACTTCGCCGCCGAGGTCAAAAACTTTGACCTCGGCGATTTCTTTGATGACCAAGGCCTCCACGCCACCGCCGGACTCTCCACCCAATACGCACTCGCCGCATGCAATAACGCTTTCAAACAAGCGAATCTCGACACCAACACCATCGACCCCACCCGCATCGGCGTCTACCTCGGTGCTGGCGAAGGCGTCCTCGACTACGAACCCTACATGGCCGCCAATGTCGCCGCATGGGACTCCGAATCCCGATCCTTCAACCCAAAGACCTGGGCAAAGGTCGCCTACCAAGGCATGACCCCCGCTCCAGAACTCGAACAAGAACCCCAACTCACCGCCCTCCACCTCGCCAAACGCTTCAACGCCCAAGGCCCAAACCTCAACTGCATGACCGCATGCGCCGCATCCACCCAAGCCATCGGCGAAGCCACCGAACTCATACGACAAGGCGACGCCGACATCATGATCGCAGGCGGATGCCACTCCATGATCCACACCCTAGGCATCACCGGCTTCATCAGACTCACCGCCATGTCCACAAGGCGAGACGACCCAACCACCGCATCACGCCCCTTCGATGTCTCCCGCAACGGATTCGTCATGGGCGAAGGCGCCGGCATCGTCATCCTCGAATCACTCGCCTCAGCAAAATCACGCAACGCCACCATCCTCGCCGAAGTCGCCGGCTTCGGCTCCACCGCAGACGCCTACCGCATCACCGACATCCACCCCGACGGCCAAGGCGGCGCAGGCGCCATGCAAATAGCACTCGACCAAGCCGGCATCGACCCCGAAGCACTGGACGACAACGGCAAACCACTCGTCCAATGGATCAACGCCCACGGCACATCCACCCAAGAAAACGACAAAACCGAATCCAACGCCGTCCGATCAGTATTCAAAGACAACGCGATGGATGTCCCTTTCTCATCCGTCAAATCCATGCTCGGCCACCTCATCCAAGCCGCC
>JAESRA010000208.1 GCA_016764895.1 Phycisphaerales bacterium
AACCGATGCCAGAAATCTGGTTGATGTTGGCGGGGGTGATTCCGGAGATGGCAAGTATTGGTTTTGATTGCAGTTCGGGATCGTTCATTGCGGCTTGCAGTGTTTGGATTCCAGCCAGATTTGGCTTGGATTTGGTTGATGAGGTGAATACTGGGCCGAGCCCGCAGTAGTCGGCACCCTGGGCGAACGCTTCATGGAGTTGGTCGGTTGTGGAGCATGTTTTGCCGATGATTTTGGTGTTGCCGAGGATTGCGCGGGCGGCGTGGATTGGCAGGTCGGATTGACCCAGATGCACGCCGTCGGCGTCGGAGGCGTGGGCGATGTCTGTCCGGTCGTTGATGATGATTCGCATTCCAAGATCGTGGGTGATTTGGACCATCTTTGTCGCGTGGTTGAGGAGTTCGTCGGCGGGCATGTCTTTTTCGCGGATCTGGATGCACCGGGCCCCGGCTCTGGCGGCGTCTTCGATCACGCGCTCCGGGGAATGGTGGAGGCAGAGCGATGTGGTGAGCAGCACGCAGACCGACCAGTTGGCGTCTGGTTTGGCAAGGGCGAGGATGAGGTTGCGCTCGATGTCGTAGAGGGCGTAGCGGATGGATTCGAAGGCGGTGCTTTGTTGACTGAGGCCGAGGACTTTGGTGGATTCTTCGAGGACTCTGAGGGCTTCTTGGGCTCGTTTGGCGGCGGCGGTGGCGAGATCGGTCAGGCCTTGGGTTCGGTTGTGTTCGTTTGGGGTGGAGATTTGGGTGCCGACATCGGCGGGGGTGTTTCTGGAGTTGAGGAGTGCTGATTGGGAGAGGCCCAGGGATTTGATTCCGGATCGGAGTTGGTGGCGGAGTTTTTTGAGTTGTTGGCTGAGGGTTTGGTTGTTGAGCGAGAATCGGGCGATGTCTTCGAGGAGCCGGATCCCTTCGCTGGCGCGGTTGGTGTTGGCGTCGATGATTCGGTGGAGGTCGTTCATGGGAGTCCAATTTTGAGGATCGGGCATCTATCTTGTTCTATCTGGGGACAATAGCGACCCAAGACCGGATTCTACGCACAACCTGTGTGTTGACAGGCAATAATGCCTCTCAACCATTTTCAACCCAAGATCGAACCCCCACGCATGTCCACACCCACTGGCCCAGTCGAGCCCAACGAACGCATCACCTACCGCAAGGCCTACGAGGACGAGCATATTCTGGTGGTTGAAAAACCGACCCGCCTGGTCACCACCCCTGGCGTCGGACACGAACACGACACCCTGCTCAACGGGCTCATGGCCAACTACAAAAAACAACTCACCAACATGGGCAACGCCCGCGATCATGGCATGCTCCACCGGCTCGACAAAGAAACCTCCGGGCTCCTCGTCGTTGCGCTCAACAACAAGGCCTACGACGGGCTTCGGGAGCAGTTTGAGCAGCGTCAGATCAAAAAATATTATTGGGCGATGACCCACAAGGCGCCGCGGGACAGCGAAGGCGTGATCCGCAAGTCGATTACCGATGTGGTCAAGCGTGCCTCGCGGTACACCTCGACGCGGACGAGCCGGATTGACCGGAATGGGAAGGCTGCCGTCACCGCGTACCGGGTTTTGCATGAATCTGCACTGGCGGCCTTGATCGAAGCTCGCCCGATTACGGGGCGATTGCACCAGATCCGTGTGCATCTGGATTCGGTGGGTGCTGCGGTGCTGGGAGACCGGCTCTATGGTCCAAGGATTGTCCGCGAGGCGGCGCCGCGGTTAGCACTGCATTCACATAGACTCAGATTCATGCATCCGATCACGGGTGAAGAGATCGATATCCGCACGCAGTTCCCGCGTGATCTTCGGACGACGATGAAAAAAATGAATCTGCCCCGCCCTGAGTTGAATCCGATCAAACCTGTCGCCGAGGCTGAATAGCGGTTCAATCTTCGATCAACGCCCCGATGAGATCGCGGGCGACGCGGTCGGCGAAGTGGAATCCTGAGTCTGTCAGCGACCAGTGGTCGTTTTCGAGCTTGACCCAGCCCTGGTCGATGCACATATTCATCACTTGGACAATCTGATCTGCCCGGTTCAGTTCATTGGCTCTTCTTAGCAACTCTTGCTGGCCAAGCCCCTGGCTGATTCGGATGCCCATCATCATCCAGTCCATCAGCATTCGGCGTTGGTTGGGTGTTTCGTGTTCGCAGATGGGTGCGAAGCCTTCGTCTGAGGTGTTGAGGTATTCTTCGAGGCGGGGTGTATTTTTCCAGCGGATGCCGTCGAGATGCCCGGCTGCGCTGGGCCCGACGGCGAGCCAGTTTTCGCCTTGCCAGTAGGCAAGGTTGTGGCGGCATTGACTGCCGGGTTTGGCGTGGTTGGAGACTTCGTAGCGTTTCATGCCTTGGGCTTGGATTTGGTTGAGGGTGTGGTTGTACATTTCGACTTCGAGTTCATCGGGGGTTGCGTTGAACTCGCCGCGTTTGAGGCGGGCGGTCATGGCGGTGTTGGGTTCGTAGGTGAGGGCGTAGGCTGAGAGGTGGTCGATGGGGAGGGCGAGGGCTCGGCTCAGATCATCGGCCCATTGATCGAGGGTTTGGCCGGGGATGGCGTAGATCAGATCGAGCGAGAGCCGCTCCAAGCCAGCGGCTTTGGCGCGGCGGATGGATCGTTCGACGGATTCTGGGTCGTGGTGGCGTTCGAGGGTTTTGAGGTGGGTGGTATTGAAGGTCTGGGCGCCCATCGAGATTCGGTTGATGCCGGATTGCGCCAGGACATCACAGATTTCATTGGTGAGTGTTTCGGGGTTGGATTCGATGGTCCATTCGGTGGATGTGCTGAGATCGAACTCCATTTGGATTGCGGCCGTGAGTTCTTTGAGGAGTCTGGGGGCAAGGAGTGTGGGGGTGCCGCCTCCGATAAAAATTGTTTGTAAGGATGGGTGTCCTGTTGCCAGCGATTGGGCTCGGAGTTCGTCGATCATGCGTGCGAGGAAGGCTTCTTGTCGATCTTGGCGGTCCACGATGGAGTAGAAGTCGCAATAATGGCATTTATGGAAGCAAAATGGGATGTGGATATAGAGGGAGGCGACTGCGGGTTTGTTATGGGGGTTTGCCCAGCGGGTGATAAGATTTTTGGAAGTGTCAGAAAATCGTTGCTTTAGGACTGAAATGGCGATATTGTTCTTCATGCCGTGTCCTTATTGCGGTGTGGTTCCGGGTCGATTTCGTTGATAAACGATTTCGGAGGTTCTTGAGAAAGGATAGCCCCAGTGCAAGCGTTTTTGATCCGAGTGACAGAAGATGGCAAAGCTCAGCCGGTGCCGTTGACACATGACCGAACGCTCATTGGGCGTCTGGATGATTGTCAGATCCGTGTCCGTTCTGGTAAGATTTCCCGTCACCATTGCGAGATTATTAAGGAGGGCCAAACGCTCACACTTAGGGATCTGGGTTCGAGCAATGGGACATATCTCAACCAGGATCAGGTCCAAGAGTCTGAGCTCAAAGCTGGTGATTTGATTGCGGTTGGTTCGATGGTGTTTCTTGTTCAGATTGAGGGGCAGCCTGAGGAGTTTGAACCTGAATTGCTTTATGAGGACGGGATACCTGAAAAAGTCGAGCCTGATTCTCAGTATGCGGCCGCTCATACACCAAAGCCGGTTCATTTGCATGCTCCAACGGCTTCGGGCGATGATTCGAGCATGATGGACTTCAACTTCGAGTTTGACCTCGATGATGACGACGAGAAACAGCCACCGCTGTAAGAGTGGTTTTTGATTTGTATGATTTCAATATGAAGATTCAGGCCAGACTTCAAGGCTCATGATTTGGGGGTCGGTGATTTTTTTTCTTTGGCCATAGGCACACGGATATTGGTGCCGCATTGTTTGCAGCGAACCGTTTTTCCTCGTGCGACTTCTGGTACCGACAATACTTTGCGGCAAGTCAGATTTGGGCACATCATGCGAATCATCTGCTCAGACATTGTGTTCTGGCCTCCAAGTGGATTAATCGGTGAATCCGAGAGTTCAATCCAGCGTCGATACCAAATCGGTGTATTCAGTTCAATGAGTTCTATGGATGAATCACGCTTATAGTCCGTATATCCTTTGAGTAGATCGAGCCCCCCCCTATTGGAGATGAATCAGGATGGATCAGAAATCTGGACATGCAGCGGCGGTTGTCGGGCTCCAATGGGGCGATGAAGGAAAAGGCAAACTGGTCGATCTGCTTGCGGGCAAGTATCGGGCTGTGGTCCGATACAACGGCGGTGCCAACGCAGGGCACTCGGTCGTGGTGGGGGGTGAGCGGTACTCGCTGCACCTGGTCCCGTCGGGGATTCTTTCGCCAAACTGCGAGGCGATCATTGGTAATGGTGTGGTGGTCGATCCGCTGAGGTTGCTCGAAGAAATCGAGATGCTGCGGTCGAGGGGTGTGGATACCTCTCGGCTGGTTGTGTCTGATCGGGCTCATGTTGTGATGCCTTATCACAAGGCCGAGGATGCGGCGCGCGAGGAACTCCTGAGCGTGGCGACCGAGGGCACCCAGAGCGATGCGACCAAGAAAGTGGTCTCTGCTATTGGTACCACCAAGCGTGGGATCGGTCCGGCGTACGCCGACAAGATCCACCGATCGACTGCGATTCGGATCGGTGATCTCACCCGTCCTGAGATTCTTCGGACCAAACTCGACATGATCTGCGGGCTCAAAAATGCTGTGCTTGGTGCGATGATCGGTGAAGGGTTTGAGCCTTTTGATGCCGAGACGATGACCAATGACATGATCGAGTGTGGCAAACTCCTCGCTCCGATGATTAAAGACACTGCGTACTTGCTCGATGATCTCCGCAAGGCTGGGCAGCCGATTTTGTTTGAGGGTGCCAATGCGACGATGCTGGATGTGGATCATGGGACTTACCCGTTTGTGACGAGTTCCAACTCTTCGGCTCTTGGGATTGGGGCGGGCTCTGGTGTGCCGCCGCAGTGTATTTCCCAGATTATTGGTGTGGTCAAGGCGTATTCAACCCGTGTTGGTGGGGGGCCGATGCCGACTGAACTCTTTGATGCGACGGGCGAGGATATTCGTAAGCGCGGGCGAGAGTTTGGGACTACGACCGGGCGGCCGCGACGGGTTGGATGGTTGGACCTTGTTGCGGTGAAGTATTCGGCGATGATTTCCGGGGCGACGGAGTTGTGCATCACGCTGCTGGATGTTTTGGCCGGTGAGCCTGAACTCAAGATCGCCACGGCGTACCGGGTTGACGGGCAGACGACTGATCGGTTTTTGCCCGATGGGTATTTATTGGATCAGGCCGAGCCGGTGTATGAAACTCTGCCCGGTTTTTCCCAAGATATAACCATGGCCCGTACTTTTGAAGAACTCCCACCCAATGCGCAGGCGTACATCAAGAAGATCGAATCGTTTGTTGGTGTGCCTGTTGGCATGATTTCGGTTGGGCCGGATCGTGTGCAGACCATTGTTCGTGATGCTGTTTATGCAGCGACGACCTGATGGTCGCTTGATAGCCGCATGGCCTTTTGATAGATTCGCAGGATTACTGATGACCCACCCAGCTACCGATTCAATGGGACCCGCCGCAGAGGCTGCGCTTGGGCGTATCAAAGACCGATACCCGAAAGCCGATCCGCTCGCGCTGATTCCCGGTATTGATCCCTCCAAAATTCCCGTTCACATCGCGATGATTATGGATGGCAACGGTCGATGGGCTCAGGAACGGGGGCTCCCCAGAATCAAGGGGCATCACAGTGGGGCTAAAAATGTTCAGGTTATGCTCGAAGCATGCGCGGCCATCGGGGTCGAGGTGTTGACGCTCTACTCGTTTTCTACGGAGAACTGGTCAAGGCCTGAGGATGAAGTTCAGGGGCTGATGGAGATGTGCGTCGCGTATTGCGAGCATCAGCGTGAGGCACTCAAGTCCAACAATGTCAAAGTCCGTGTGCTGGGCCGGCGTGAGGGGATGCCCAAGCAGGCACTCAGTGCGCTTGATAGCTTGGTTGAAGCGACCAGCCAATGCACCGGGATCACGATGTGCTTGGCGGTCAACTATGGCGGCCGAGACGAGATTGTTGATGCCGCCAGGTCGCTTGCCGCCAAAGCGGTGAGCGGGGAGATCGACCCGGATCAGATCGATGCGGCAATGTTTGCGGACTCATTGACCACCAAGGGGCTTCCTGATCCGGACCTGCTCATCCGAACGGGCGGGGATTTTCGGGTCAGCAACTATCTTCTGTGGCAGATCAGCTATGCCGAGATCATGGTGACGGATGTGCAATGGCCAGACTTCTCTCAGGAGGAGTTCTACGGCATGATCCGGCGGTTCGCTGCTCGCTCGCGCCGATTTGGCAATATCAACTCTGAATCCTGAGCCCGAATCGGCTATCCTACATTCCGTGTTGAAGCATCGTTTGATATTTGGCCCCCTGCTCATCGGCGTGATCCTGCTGTTTTCTTGGCTCGATGAGTTTGTCGATGGATTGCCTGCGCCGGAGTTTTTCCCACAAGACACGATGCCGCCGGGGATATTTGTGGCGGTGGTTTTGATTGCGCTTGGGGTGATGGGGGCCCGCGAAGTTGCTCGGATATTGCGTGCCAAGTCGGTCATGATCCATTCGTGGTTTGCAGCGACTGTTTCTATATTTGGGATTTTGGTTGTTGGACTCACGCCTTGGGATACTGCTGGTTCGACCGGGTTTGCGGTGGCTGTGTCGTCGGTGGCGGGGTCGTTTATTCTTGGGTTGTTGTATGCGATTCGGTCTAAGCAGGTTGAGGGGGCGATCTTTGTGGGGGCTGGGGTGTTGTTGATTCATGTGTATATGGGGCTGATGCTTGGCTTTATTTTGCTGATTCGGCGGGAGCATTCGATCTGGATGATGATTTGGATGCTTTCGTGCGTGAAGTCGTGCGATATTGGGGCGTTTTTTACAGGGACTGCGATCGGCAAGACCAAACTGATCGAATGGCTTTCGCCTAAGAAAACTTGGGAAGGGTTGATCGGCGGGATGGTGACTGCTGGGGTTGTTGGTGGGGTGGGTTTTTGGTTGTTGGGCGAGTCGGGGTATGAGAATTACAGTCCGTGGTGGGGCGCGTTGCTGGGTGTGATGTTTGGGGTGATTGGTCAGGCCGGAGATTTGACGGCGAGCTTGTTTAAGCGGGACGCAGGGATTAAAGACGCTGGGACGAGTGTTCCGGGGTTTGGGGGAGTGCTGGATTTGATCGACTCTCCTGTGCTTGTGGCGCCGTTTGCGTACTGGGCGATCCGGATTGTGATGGATCTGTCGGATTCGGGTGCTGATTTGGGCATGCTCGGTGGCTAAACTACTGACATGACCACAACGACCAAGGCTCAGGAGAGTTGCATGTCCGTGACCGCTAAGTTGCTCTCTGTCTTCCGTGTTGACCAGCAAATCCAGGGATTGCAATCCCGGCTCGAAGGAGCCGAACGCTTCCTCGCCGAGCAGACCCGACAGCTTGCAGCACTGGGTACCGAAAAAGACTCCATCGACACCCAACTCCGTCAACTCCGCGCCAGCGAAGCCAACGCCGAGGGGGAGAGCAATCGCATCGCGGTGCATATTGATGAGCTGCGTGAGAAGATGAACAATGCGGCGACCAACAAAGAATACAAGGCGTTCCTCAGCGAGGTCAATAACCTCAAAGAGATCCGTTCGACGCACGATGACCAAGCGATCGAGTTCCTTGAGCAGAT
>JAESRA010000209.1 GCA_016764895.1 Phycisphaerales bacterium
ACCCCCCAAAACCCTCCCGAAACACTACACCGACCTCTGCAAACTCATGCACGCCAAGGGCACGCTCGGCTCAGTCGCCGCCCTCGTCGGATGGGACCAAGAAACCTACATGCCCGCCGGCGGTGCCCATGCCCGCGCCGAGCAATCCTCCCTCCTAGCCCGTCTCATGCACGGCCAAGCCACCGATCCAAAAGTCGGAGAACTCCTCGCACAGTGCCAAGCCGATGGCGATCTCAATGATGCTCAATCAGAACACGCCGCCAACATCCGCGAGATGCGCCGCGACTATGACAAAGCCACCAAACTCCCATCAGACCTCGTCGCCAACCTCGCCAAAGCACAATCCCAGGCCCAGGACATCTGGAAAGTAGCACGAACCAACAACGATTTTCCATCCTTCATCCCAGCACTGACGACGGTCATGGATCTGACCAAAGAAAAAGCATCGTGCTTGATGTCCGATGAACACAACGAACTCTACGACGCACTGCTCGGCGAATATGAACCCGGCGCGACCGCTGACGAAATCGAAGCGGTCTTCACACCACTCCGTGATCGCCTCAGTACATTCATCGCCGAACTCAAAGCCAACGGCACACCCCCCAAAGTGGACTTCTTGCATCGGGAGATTGCAGTTGAGAAACAACACGCCTTTGGCAAGGCCGTCACCAAAGCCCTCGGATTCGACTACAGCAACGGCCGGCTCGACACCACGACCCATCCGTTCTGCTCCGGCTTTGCCGCCGGCGATACACGCATGACCACCCGCTACAGTCCCAACAACTTCCCCGACGCCATCGGCTCAACCATGCACGAATGCGGCCACGGCCTCTACGAACAAGGCCTCCCCAAAGCATCCGGCCTCTTCGGAACGCCTTTGACCGAAGCGATTTCACTGGGCATCCACGAATCCCAGTCCCGCATGTGGGAGAACATGGTCGGGCGTAGTAAAGCGTTCTGGACATGGGCCTTGCCCCTTGCCAACAAGCACTTCGACGGCGCGTTCAAAGACATTGATCTTGACACCTTCACCAAAGCGATGAACACCGCGACTCCAAGTTTCATCCGTGTTGAGAGTGACGAGTCCACCTACAACCTCCATGTCATGCTGAGATTTGAACTCGAACGCGCCATGATCCGAGGCGACCTGGCCATCAAAGACCTGCCCGAAGCGTGGAACACCAAGTTCAAAGATTTCCTCGGTCTCGATGTCGAAAGCGACGCGACCGGTTGTTTGCAGGATGTCCACTGGAGTTTCGGTTTGGTTGGTTATTTCCCGACTTATACGCTGGGCAATCTGCACGCCGCCCAGATGTGGGAGACGATCAACGAGCAGATCCCGGACCTCGACACCCAGATCGCCGCTGGCGAGTTTGGCGCGTTGCTCACATGGACCCGAGAAAACATCCACCAGCACGGCCGCCGCTACACAGCCAGCGAAACCATCGAACGGGCGACCGGCAAGCCGCTCGGTGCCGACCCACTGATGCGCCACCTCGAAAGCCGCGTCCGTCCGGCGTATGGGATGTAAAGTTGGTGCCGTGCTCTTGTCGTCTTCGACAAGAGCACGAGGGGATTAGTGGAAAGGTAGTTTTTAAGATCGTGCTCTTCGAAGACGAAGAACACGGCACCGGGCAAGCCGCTGGGTGCCGACCCCCTGATGCGTCACCTCGAAAGCCGCGTCCGTCCGGCGTATGGGCTTTAAAATCGATTCATACTTTCCAATCTTCGACTGTGCCAAATCTAAATCTTGCTAGGTTTCGATTGTTATTATCATTAGGAATCGATCGAAGAAATATGGCTTCAAGATTATGGACTGCTTCAGGGACCAGAGTGGTATACACCGACATGTAGTGTGTGATTTCGCCTTGAACTAATTGCGTGGCAACCGGCTGGCTTCCGGTGCCGATGTATGTGGTGTGTAGGAGTTTGTGATTCAGTTGTTGTTCGATTTCAATGAACAGGTTTTTTTTTGATTTTCCGATGTACGAGACTGAGCCGCTACTGTCGTAGAAGATATAAACTCCATGTCGAGAATCTAAAGTTTTTCTAAACTCATCGCGTTTTTGTTTGTGCTGGTGAATGCTCCAGGATTTTCCAACCATGACAGGTGAAATAGGATGGATTTCATAAACCGGATCAACCCAGCCGCACATCATGTGGCTGACTATCTTCTTGAGAGAGTTCTTTGTTGGTGCCGACTTATTGTTTCGCCATTGGTAGATTGAAGATTGCTTCACGCCCAATGCCGATGCCAGCACTTGGTCATTTTTTATTTCAAGTATTTCCGAGATTGCATCTAGGAGTTTGATTGCAATATCAGATTTGCCTATGTCTTTTTCAGTTGGTTGTTTGTTCATAATTTCTAGTATACAGATAAATACCGCCAATAGTGACAGTCTAATGAATAATAGTTGTTAACGCCCCCGCCAATTTCTCAAAATCCTCAATCGTGTTGAAGAGTTGTGCGCTGATCCGCATCACCCGCGGATGAATCCCAGGCAACGCCCACACCGGCACCTGAATATCGTGCTTGCTATAGAGCGCGTCCCACAAGGCATCGTCATAGATTGTGCCCTTGGTGACATCGCCTGGCAGAGGAATCCCGACCATCGTTCCGATCATGGATTCGGGGACTTGCTGCTTGATTCCTAGGGCATCGCAGATGATCCCCGCACCCGCGACGACCAGATCATGGTTTCGTGTGTACAAAGCGTTCCACCCGCCGGGGAGTTGGGCACCCATGTGTTCGATGGCGACAGGAATCACCAGATTGCCCGTGTAGTCATTGGTGCCGACATAATCAAAGTCGCACAAGAACGGCGCCCGGTCATCCCGAAGTCCATGCACCCGACACGACAACGCCAACGGCTTAAACCCAACCTGACGATCCGGGCAAGTATAAATAAACCCGGTGCCCTTTGGTGTCGCCAGCCACTTGTGGCAACTCCCGGCATACCAGGTCGGATTGATCGCCGAAATATCCAACGCAATCTGCCCCGGCGCATGGGCGCCGTCGAGAAACACATCAATCCCCTTGTTTCTCAGCTCCGGAACAATCCGCTCAACAGGCAACACCAACGCACTGGCGCTGCAAATATGCGAGAGCAGCACAAGCTTGGTCTTGGCCGACACCGCTCCAAGGATCGAATCCACGGCCTGGTCCGGATCAGCATGCGGAAAATCAATCGGCGCGATCTTAACAACCGCACCGGTCATGGCGCAGAGTTTATCGAGCTCGTTCATCGTCGCCATGTATTCATGATCGGTGATGAGAATCTCATCGCCAGCTTTGAGATCAAGATTGTTCAAAACCGTCGAAACCGCGACCGTCCCGTTGGGGATCAGTGCAAGGTCTTTGCCGGGTGCGTTGATAAACCGGGCCAACGCGCCGCGGGCGTCATCGTTGTAGAACTCAAGATCGAATTTAAAGAAATGCACCGCATCGCCTTCAAGCCGGCGGCGGAGTTCGGCTTGCGCAGCCCCGACGACCTCCGGGCAACACCCATACGACCCGTTGTTGAGTTGGATCAGCCCTTGGCGCACAGGGAAATGAGCGGTTTCAGAGATTCGGTCGGCCACGAACTTAAGTATGGGTTCGGGGCGGACGGCTTCTTCACTTTGGGGGGAGGGGGAAAGGTCGATCACTGGCTTGCCTCATGTAAATATGTATCGTGGTGAATGAAGGGTATCGACGGGGGGCCGTCAAATCCCCCAATAGATAACGGGAGGACTAGACAATTTATGTGAGTCAGCACCTCCGCATCAAATGACCGCGTTTGAAGCGTCAAACTGACACCGGGCCGTCAGGTATCGAAAATAAATTTGAGTACCCTTGTCAGATATTCGTACTGCTCGATGATTCGAGCGGGTTTCGGGAAGCCGATCAGCTAGCCCTTGAGATCGAGCCCGCGACCCAGGGCAACCCCGGTCGCGGCCGTGTTGCGGGTAGCGGCTGAGGGGTGCATCGAGTAGGTCCCTGCGCTGGTCATCATGGGTTTGGGTCCCGCGACCGTCGCAACTGTTGCGACATCATGCGATAGATTGATCGGATTCACCTTGGCGGCGATGAGCCGGGCTGGGTCGGCGGCTGGTCTGGGGGCGACGGCCTGGCCGATCCGTCCGATCGGGCCGGTTCGTTGGGCTGGGGCAGCCTGTGGGGCAGGAGTGGTGGGGGAGATTCTGGTGATACCCGGCGCGCCGAGTGGTTTTTGGACACGCAGATTCTGGGCGTAGGCACGCAGTGCGTGGTTGTTTGGGATTGATTGGGAGGCGTTGATCCGGTCCATCTTCACAGGCCTGTTCTTATACCGACTGAAACGAACCAGCCGGTTTCGAGCAAATGCACACCCAGCCGTTCCACGGCCAGCGGCTTCGATGATTCACGCCCATCCATGAGCGACAGAACCATCCTACCAGATCATCCATCGACAATCACGCACAAAGCCCTCCATAACCATCATGGACCTTAAGAAATTAAGTTCTCGGAAGTCGATTCTTGCGCTGATTCCAACTGGGCCACAAAAAAACCCGGATCACGCATGATCCGGGCGAATGGGATGTGGGTTATTTGGGGATGAGTCTTTACTTTGGGGGGGCCTAGTCGTCGTTGTGGCCGGCGAAGGCCGCGATGACTTCTTGTTGGATATGGGGCGGGGTGTTCTCTTCGTGGGAAAAATCCATCGAATAGGAGCCTGATCCGCCGGAGATGGATTTGAGTTCGGTCGAGAAGTTTTGGAGTTCGCTCAGGGGTGCTTGGGCGATGATGGTGCACATGTTTCCGGGGAGCATTTGGGTGTCTTGGACTCGGCCGCGTTTGGTCGAAAGATCGCCCGCGATGTCGCCCATCTTGTCCGATGGGACCGTCACTTCGAGGTGGACGATCGGTTCGAGTAGCACCGGGTGGGCTTTGTTGATCGCTTCGATGAACGCCTTCTTGCCGGCGGTGATGAAGGCGATTTCCTTCGAGTCCACCGCATGGAACTTGCCATCAAAGACCTCGACCTTGATCCCCGACATCGGGTATCCAGCCACGGCCCCGTGTTCGAGAGCAAGCCGGACACCCTTCTCAATCGCAGGCATGAACTGACGCGGGATCGAGCCGCCAACAGTCGCGTTGACAAACTCAAAGCCCTCTTCATGATCGGCCGGGAGCGGCGAAACCCGCAAATGCACCTCACCGAACTGGCCCGACCCGCCGGACTGTTTCTTGTGCCGGTACGACGCCTCGGCGGTTCCGGTGATGGATTCACGGTAAGCCACTTTGGGTACTTCTGTCAGCAATTCGAGCCCGTATTGGTCTTTGAGGCGTTCGATGACGACGCGAAGATGAAGTTCGCCCAATCCCCGGAGCACGGTTTGTTTGGTCGCTTTGATGCGTTCGAGTCTGAGGCACGGGTCTTCAGCAAGAATCTTGTGCAACGCCGTCGAGAACTTAGTCTCATCGGCGTGGTTCTTGAGTTCAACAGCGAGCCCGTACATCGGCTTGGGCAACGGCAGTGCTTTGAGATGCACCGAATCCAGATCATGGCCTTCATGAAGAACCGCATCGAAATGCACTTCGTCGATCTTGCCAATCGCCCCGATATCCCCAGGCCCAAGCGAATCGACCTCGACGGATTCCTTGCCCTGGCGTTTGAGTAGGTGCCCGATGCGGAGTGGTTTCTTTTGGTCGCCGATCAGGATTTCGGATTTGGATCTGAGCGTGCCCTGATGGATGCGGAACACACCGAGCTTGCCGACGAAAGAATCGGTCGTCACTTTGAAAATGTGTGCAATTACGGGCGAATCGCTCTTCTCGTCACCCGCGAACTCGATTTCATCGCCGCCTTCTTCTGTTCGTTTGAGGAAGGGGCGAGGGTTGCCTTCGAGCGGGTTGGGGAGGATCGACGCAAACAGGTGGAGCATTGGGTTAACGCCTGCGCCGGTCTTTGCGCTGCAGTAGCAGATCGGGACGAGGTGCCCCTGGCGGAGTGCTTTTTCAAAGACATCGTGGAGTTGTTGTTTGGAGATGTTTGATTCGTCGCCATCTTCGAGGTACTGATCCATGAGGTCGTCTTGGAGTTCGACGATCTGTTCGATGATCGCCTGATGGGCACCCTCTGTCGATGAGAAGAGCGTGTCGCCTTCGCCTTGGTCGTCGAACACCGAGATCGTGTCGCTCATGTCGGGCGTTGGCAGGTTGATCGGCAAGCACTCGGCCCCGAAGGTCTCGCGGATCTGCTCGGTCAGTGCTTCGATGTCGCACCGCGGATCATCGATCTTGTTGATAATAATCATCCGTGGCAGGTTTCGATCCTTGGCGAGCTTCATCATCCGCCGCGTCATCGGCTCGATCCCGCTATAAGCGTCGATGACCACAGCGATCGTTTCAACCGCAGGGAAGACGGAGATCGCGTGCCCCACAAAGTCCGCCAGTCCCGGGGTGTCGATGAGGTTGACCATGTGCCCCTCATGCTCGAAGTGGAGCATTGTTGTTCGGAGCGAGTGCTGGTGGTATTTTTCTTCGTCGGACCAGTCAGAGAAGGTGGAGCCGTCTTCGAGGGTTCCCATGCGTGAGAAGGTGCCGGTGGTGAACAACAATCGCTCTGCTAAGAGTGTTTTGCCGCTCCCGGTCTGTCCTACAAGTGCAATGTTCCGGATATCTTCAGTGGGTCGCGTGTTTGCCACGGCAGGCCGCCTTCCTGAGGTGAGGCGGGCGTGTCGGCCCCATGCACAAACGGTACGCGGCGGGCCGGCAGCCCGCGGGTCTGATTGTTCCGCCTCAGAATCGAATTGATCCAAGGCAACATCCATCATAGCGGCTATCCGGGAAATTGGAAGAAAAGAACTGGAACTCAATCGAAGAGATAGAATAAACCGATGCCAGAAATCAATGAACCAGAAAGCCCGACGAATCGCCCCAACTGCCCCGAATGCGGCGGGGATGTCTGTACGCTCAGAGACACCAAGCGGAGATGGACACACCGCTCGCGGGTTCTCCCTCGCTTGGCGTGGGTCACCCTCTGTCTTGGGTTGGTCGGGTACTGGGTATCGATCGGACAGTGGCACTCACAGGTTTTGGCGAATCCGGTGTCTACGAATGCTTCATTGTCTTTGGCTTCGACGAGGGTCTATACAAACTTGTACCTCTACGAACTAGAGGACGAGTCAATCTCGATCTCCACCAGTGAACTGCAATTGGCGATCAACGGCGACCAAGATGCATTGGCTCAGGTGGTTGCTAAGTTTGGAGAATCTGCGCACTGGCGTCCGTCGCAGCAGGGACAACCGGGGCTTGAATCCGTAGTGTTTGGGCTCAAAGAAACCTACGGCACATTTCATTCATCCGTGTGGTACAACTTTGGAGGATCACTCGCTCACTATTCAAAGAACACCATGGTTCAGGATCTACGGGATCCGAATTCGATCGGCCGAAATCCAAACCAAGGGAACTGGCGTGCTGGAGGTTGGGAACTGTTTCCTCGCATCAGATATTCCAAACTTGAACACAATGACGCTATGGAAACAAGCTACTCCATCAATCTGCTCAATCTCTTTGGGGTTTGGAGCATGTGCGTAGTGGTTGCGTGGGTGATCCGGTGTGTGTGTCTCGTGTGCAGGATTTCGTGGGTTTGGCGGAAACGGCTCGGCATGGTGACTCTTGTGCTTCTGATGATCGTTTCAGGGATTCTTGGAATCATCGGGAAAGAAGTGTGGGAGATGCCGGGTTCTATTCACCAGCCAGATGTTGCTCAGTCAGTGCCGTACTCGATCGAGGTACTCAACGGCGCGGTTCAAGACCCTTTCAAAGCGAAGGAGATTTGTCAAGAATTGCTCGATCTTGTACCAGCTGATCATGAAGGCAATTTGTTGTTGTCGCAGTTCTGGATATACCAATCACCGGATCAGAAATGGGCACAGCCAACAACCAGTTTGGTGAATGCCGCGATTGGTCGATCCTTTCTACTGAGCTCAACTCGGCGGACCTACCAGAGTATCCAAGAAGGAGAGAAAATCCCGAAGGGACATCGATTTCAGTTCTGGCGAGGATTTAGCGAGCGTGGCGTGATTTCTTTCAATTGGGGGCCACCAGAGGATCGGCGAGAGTTTGTCTTTGGGGTTTTTCTTGTAGTTTCAATAGGCGTGCTATCTTGGTTAATCTGGTCGGTACTGCATTGGGGGGCAAGGGTTGTGTTTCGGCGAGTCCAGAAACGCCGGGTGCTCCTGAACCAGTGCATTTTCTGTGCTTATCCGTTGACCGCTGAAGCCGTGAATGCTCGATATCCGGCTCAAGTGCCCTAAACTTCTCCCCTATGACCACCCCCCAAACCAACCCACACACCGTCACCCGTTTCGCCCCCTCCCCCACCGGGCACCTCCACATCGGCGGGGCCCGGACGGCCTTGCTCTGCTGGGCGTTTGCCAAACAAGCCGGGGGCCGATTCCTCCTGAGAATCGAAGACACCGACCAAAAACGATCCTCCGAATCCTCCACCAAAGGCATTCTCGAAGACCTCGCATGGCTGGGCATCACCTGGGACGACGGCCCCGAACTCGACTACCAAGGCACCGCCATCGGTGGCGATTCCCGCAAAGTCGGGCCGTACTACCAAGCCCAACGCATCGACCTCTACAACGACGCCATCAACCGACTCATCGAAGAAGACAAGGCCTACCCCGCCTTCGAAACCCCCGAAGAACTCGAAGCCAAACGCAAAGAAGCCATCGCCGCCAAGATCGGCTACAAATACGACCGCACGGCCCTCCAAATCCCCAAAGAAGAACGCACCAAACGACTCGCCGCCGGTCAGCCCCATGTCGTCCGATTCATCATGCCCAATGAATCCATCACCGTCGAAGATCAACTCCTCGGCGATGTCACCATCAAGCCCGAAGAGTTCGACGATTTCATTATTCGCAAGCGAGACGGCTTTCCGACTTATCACTTGGCCGTGACGGTTGATGATGCGTTGATGGGCGTCACCCATGTTTTGCGTGGTCAAGAGCATTTGATCAACACCCCTCGCCATGTCGCGTTGCAGACGGCCCTTGGGTATGACCATCCGGTGTACGCCCATATGCCTTTGATTTTTAATCCTGATGGATCGAAGATGTCCAAACGCGACAAGGACAAGGCTGTCAGATCAATACTAAAGAATGAGTTAGATGATCCGGGGGTGATAAATCTCGCGGCACGCAGCATTTTGACTGACTATCTGGAAATCAAACATAGCACTGTAAATGCACTGATAATTGCTCCGATTTTAAGGCAGGTTGCTCGAAGAATCATCAAACAGGTTCAGGGAGTAACTGGTTTTGAATCACTTCGTGTCGTATTGGGAAATACTCATGAAGTTGATTTGTCAGGAGTTCCGTATTTAAACGATTATGGCTTTTCGAGAGACGAGTGGATAGAAAAAGCAAAGGATTGGCTTGTTGAGGATGCGGTCGGTGAATCACCTGAAGAAATAGTTCATTTTAATCGCCGCCTCGAAGAACAAAAACAATCGATTGTGGGCTGGCTAAAGGATAAAAAAAGTCAAGCTGACCAAGATAAGTTGGTCGAGTGGGCAGACTGGTTTGGTATTACTCTTCCTGAGATTGAAGTCGAAGATTTTCGCCGTGCCGGCTATCTCCCCGAAGCCCTCACCAACTACCTCGCCCTCCTCGGCTGGAACCCAAAGACCAAAAACGACGACGGCACCGACCTCGAACATTTTTCTATGGACTACCTCGCCTCCCACTTCTCCATCGCAGGCATGGGCAAAGGCCAATCCAAGTTCGACCGCATCAAACTCATGAGCTTCAATGCGGGGGCCATCGCAGCATTGACCGACGAAGAGTTCGCATCCCGCTGGCACCATTGGGCAACCAGCTACGACACGGCTTTGGCCGAGCGGTTTTCTCAGCAAGACATGGTTTCACTTGCCCCAGCCGTCAAGACCCGTTGCAAGACGCTGGCCGATGGCCGATCGGTGATCGGTTTCGCATTCATCGCCGATGATGCGATTGTCTACGACGGCAAGGCCGTCCACAAGGCCCTCATCAAAGGCGACCGCAAGGGGCTCGAACTTTTGAAGGCCTTCCGCGAAGAACTCGCCGAGTTTGACGACTTTACCCCAGATGCCATCGAGGCCAAGGTCAGCGCGTTCGCCGAATCCAAAGAGGTCGGCATGGGCAAAATCGCACAACCATTGAGAGTCGCCGTCACCGGCGCGGGTGTGAGTCCACCACTGGGCCAAACGCTGGCCATCCTCGGCAAGGACGCGACCCTCGCGCGGATTGATGGGTGCATAGAACATACCCAGTCAGAACAAACCTCTGTATAGAACGACCAACTGATGGAGTATTAAAAATGACCGAAGCCGTCGAACAACGACATTTCATCCAGCAGATCATCGACGCCGACATCGAGTCCGGCAAGTGGGGCCCCCCCGGCGATCGCTCCGTCATCACCACGCGATTCCCGCCAGAACCCAACGGCTACCTCCACATCGGACACGCCAAAGCCATCCACATCTCCCATGGCCTTGCCCGCGAGTACGGCGGAAAGTTCAACCTTCGATTCGACGACACCAACCCGGCCAAAGAAGAAGTCGAGTTCGTCGAATCCATCAAACGCGACCTCGAATGGCTCGGCACCAAGTGGGACGGCGAGGTGTGCTTTGCCTCAGATTATTTCGGACAGATGTACGACTGGGCGGTGGAGTTGATCGAGAAGGGGCTGGCGTATGTTGATGAATCCACGCCCGAGCAGATCCGCGAAATGCGTGGCAAGGTCGGCCATGCGGGGACGGACTCCCCGTTCCGTGATCGCCCGGTGAGCGAGTCGGTTGATTTGTTTGCCAAGATGAAGGCCGGGGAGATTGAAAATGGCAAGATGGTCCTGCGAGCCAAGATCGGCATGGACAGCACAAATCTCAACATGCGCGATCCGGTCATGTACCGCGTCGTCAACGCCCCGCACCACCGCACCGGCGACCAATGGCATATATATCCAATGTACGACTGGGCCCACGGCCTCGAAGATTCCATCGAAGGCGTCACCCACTCGCTCTGCTCACTGGAGTTCCAAGACCACCGCCCGCTCTACGACTGGTTCATCGACGCGATAAACCAAGACCGATCTGACGACGACGCGATTCATCACCCACAACAAATCGAGTTCTCCCGGCTCGCCATCAGCTACACCAACATGTCCAAGCGGTACATGCGTCAACTCGTCGAAGAGAACCGCGTCGATGGCTGGGACGATCCGCGCATGATTACGCTTGCGAGTTTCCGTCGTCGTGGCTACACGCCTGAATCCATCAAAGATTTTGTCGTTGGCGTCGGTGTGACGAAGTTCAACGCGATGATGGACATGGGCCGGCTTGAAGGGGCGTTGCGTGATGATCTTAACAAACGGGCCCCGAGACGCATGGCCGTGCTTGATCCGATCAAACTCATCATCACCAATTGGGGCGAGCATGGCGATGAATCACGCACCGAAACCATGGCAGGCATCAACCATCCCAAAGACGAAACGCTTGGCACGCGGCCGTTGAACTTTGCCAAAGAGTTGTACATCGAGCGCGACGATTTCATGATCGACCCGCCGAAGAAGTTTTTCCGCCTTGGTCCAGACCGCGAAGTGCGTTTGCGCTGCGGGTACTGGGTCAAATGCCATGATTTCAAGACCGATGGCGACGGGAAAGTCACCGAAGTGTATTGCACCTATGACCCGCACACCAAGGGCGGCAACAACCCGCCCGCTGACAGTGAAGGCAAGGTTCGCAAGGTCAAAGGGACGATTCATTGGGTCAACGCGAACGAAGCCGTTGATGTTGAGGTGCGTTTGTTTGATCGGTTGTACAACGCCGAACGCCCTGGCAAGAAAACCGGCGATCATCTCGATGATCTGAACCCGGATTCGCTGCATGTGGTGACCAATGCGAAGGTTGAGCCATGCTTGGTTGAACAGATGTCCGACGAACCGAAATGGCCTGATGGTATTCGTCGATTCCAATTTGAGCGATTGGGATATTTTTGCGTGGATTCGGATTCAACGCGCGAGAAGATGGTGTTCAATCGAACGGCCACGCTGCGTGATTCATGGGCAAAGAAGAGTTAGGGATTTCGACATTGCCAAGGCGAATTTCCGTATACTGAAGTGTCATGCCACCTCTTGCAGCGTGCCATTGTTGCGGCCTTGTCCACACGATCCCGCCGATCGACCGGCGATCGATCGCGTGCTGTGTGCGTTGCCGGACGGTTATTCGTCATGGAACTCATCCACGAAACGCATCGAGAACCGTGGCCTTGACCATTGCAGCCATCGTGATTTATCCGATTGCGTTGACGCTTCCGGTGATGCAGATTGAGCGGCTTGGGTATGTCAGCGATGCGTCGATTTGGTCGGGGATGGTGGGATTGCTCAGCGAAGGGCATTTGTTTGTTGGGTTGGTGATTTTGTTGTTTTCGATTGTTGCGCCGGTGGGGAAGTTGGGCTTGTTGTTGACGCTGTGCGTGGGCAGGCGTGGGCTTGGTCGGCGTGATCGCGCGAGTGTGTATAAATTGATCGAGTTTATTGGGCGGTGGGGGATGGTCGATGTGCTGCTCGTGGCGGTGTTGGTGGCGATGGTCAAACTCGGCGATGTGGTGCAGGTGACGCCTGGGCCTGGGGTTGTTGCGTTTGGTGTCGTGGTGATGTTGAGTTTGATTGCTTCGGCGATTTTTGATCCGCATGCGATTTGGGAGGAAGATTTATGAGTGACGAAAAACCGATTCCAACTGCAATGGTTCGGCGTAGGCGTGTGTCGTTGGCATGGCTTGTTCCTGTGGCAGCGTTGATCTTTGTTGGGGTTCTTGTGTGGGACCAAGTAGCGCGTGATCGGGGGCCGATGATTGCGATTCGTTTTCAAGATGCAGGCGGAATTGGGAATGGATCTGAAATCCGGTACCGAGGCGTCACCGTTGGCGTTGTCCGCGAGATTCGACTTGGCGACACACTCGATGGCGT
>JAESRA010000210.1 GCA_016764895.1 Phycisphaerales bacterium
GGGGGTGGGGGTCCAGGATCGGTCGCCGGTGGGCTGGATAGTTGAGATTGGTAGATTGGTTAGGGGGACAAGTTGTCGATGGTTATGGACGATGTCGATCCCGCCGAATCGGTCTGGTTCTATTTTTACAGGGTCTTTTGAACCCAGGCCTGTGATGATTGCTGATCCGAACTCATTGGCTGAGACATGGAGTTGAGCTGCGCGGAGGCGGGTGTTGGAGTCGAGGTGGAGATATGTTCCTGGAACCGGTTGGGTGGTATTGGCGAGTTGGATGAGCTGGGTTTGTTCAATCGGGAATGAGCGGGTGCCTGTGTCGGTGTCGATGGTGACGGTGTTTCCGATGGACTCGATGAATCCGGTGATTTCATCGCCGTTGTTGAGGAGGATGTAGTCATCTTGGGAGGCTGCTGGATTGAAGAGTGTTTTTGGTGTTGCTGTTAGTAGCCGGACGAGTTCGAGATCAATTGAGCGGGCGGTTTGGTTGTCCATTCCAGAAATGGTCAATGTGTCTGGTTTGTTGTTTGGTTTGTCATTGTCTGACAAAAGCACCCGAACTCTTTGAAGGTCTGTGGTTGTCAACCAGACCGGCGAGCCTGATCCTGGCGATGAGATCAACTCGCGTGGTTCAGGCGTCAAGGACGGGAAGATGAAAAAGAGATCGTCAATTGATCGGCGTGATTCAAACCCAGAACCATCGAGAAAGAACACCGAGTTCGATTCGATCCGGGGGGAAGTGACCCGCCAAAGTTGGAGGTCTGTGGTGCAGATGTACCAATCGGTGCTTGCCTGGGCGATGCTGCTCAGTGCGAGTATGGCGGGCAGTAGGATGGAGCGGATCAAGTGGTTCATTTCTGAAAGATCGGCAGATAGCGTTTGGGCATCTGAAGAATTATGAGTGCCATGGCGGTGCCATAGGTTTTGCCCGCCGAACGGTCCTCCCAAGCTCCGTCGCTGAGTTGGGTGCGGATCAACTCGCCTCGGATCGCGGGCCACCAGGTGGCCCATCGCTCATCGCCTGCTAGAAACATGGATTGGACTGCGTAGTACTGCCCGTAAAAATAATGTGATCTCGATGCGGTGGTTGTTCCGGGCAGTGCGGTGCTCATGAGATAATCGAGCCCGCGGTCGATTGAATCATCGTTGTAGATTCCTGCGTAGTACAGGCTCGCTACGCCGGCGGCGGATCTTGGCCAGGCGCTCGACCCGGCGCTGGTTTGGTATCGGAACCCGCCGTCTGCATTCTGGGCGGAGTGGACATACTCCACGGCTCGATCGATTGTGTCGCTCGAAACTTCGATCCCTGCATTTCGCGCGCTGCGGAGGGCCATGATTTGGCAGATAGTGACCGAGACATCCGCGTCGTAGGGGACGGGGTTGTATCGCCAGCCACCTTCTTCGTTTTGGGTTTGTTCGATGAGACGAATGGCTTTGACGAGTGCTTCGTGGATGCGTGTGCTGAGTGCGGTGTCTCCGCCGCCGGGTGTCATGCCGTAGATTTCGCCGAGGAAGAGTGTGGCAAATCCGTGGCCGTACATTGGACCGTTGTTTGCTTGGGAGGCGATGAGTCCGTTTTCTTTGGTGGATTCGAGGACAAAGTCGAGTCCGCGCATGATTTGATCGCTGTAGGGCCCGCGCGAGGCGGTGTTGCCATCGCCCATCATTGCTAGACATGCCAGCGAGGTGATGGCTACATTTTTTCCAAAGCGTCCGCCTTCCCATGAGCCGTCATCGCTTTGTGTGGTTGCTAGGAAGTGTAATCCGTTTGCGATTGAACGATCGAGTTCTGCGGTGATCTCGACTTGGCCTGAGGAGGTGAGGAGCGTGGCTGTTTCGGGCTGGGCGTTGAGCGTGGCGGGGGTTATGGCCAGTGCTGTTAGGATTGAAAGTTTTGTACGGTTCATTGGTCGTCCTCTGCGAGTGTTTTGTAGTATTGCTCGGTGAGTCTGCGATAGAGCTGCGAGTACGGCTCGTCGAGTCCTTGGCTCAGCGCGTCTCGGAGCCGCTCTGGGAGGTGGCCCCATCTGGCGTGGGCGGCGCTGAGGTTGTTTGCTCCGACATCGGTTGATCCGGGCGGGGTTGAGCCGTCTGAGGGTTCGCCGGAGCCTTGGGATTGGGTGTTGCTTTGTTGAGATTGTTGGTTGGGTTGTTGCTGGCTTGATGATGAGGACGACGACGAGCTACCGCCGCTGGAGTTTTGGTTTTGCTGGGCGGAGTCGATGACTTGTTGGAGCTTTCGGATGATTTCTTCTTGCATGCGTTGGGTGGTGAGTCCTGTGTCGCTGTTGGCAGCGATGCGATCAGCAACGCCGCCCATTAATCCCACGGCCTGAGCAAAGGCCTCGCCCGCTTGCTGGGCGGACAATGCCTCGTCGATGAGCCTGGTGTCTTGAGATTCTTCGGGCTCGGGCAGCCCGAGGAGTTCGTCGAGAGACGGGACCCGCTTGGGTTCATCGAGTGCAGCAGCACCAAAGCAGAACAACAGCGCACTCATCATGGCATATGTTTGGAGGGTGGTTCTTCTCACGGATTTGGTTCCACTACTGGTTCGTCTATAGATTGTTCGTCGATCGGTGGTGGTGGGTTCATGTCTTCGATGAGCTTTTGGCCTTTCTCTGCTAAATCCTGTTGCAACTGCCCGATCTGACGGATCCGGCGCGGGTCTGGAGCGTCCGATTCGCTGATTGCTCGAGTTTGGGTTGCGGTGAGTTGTTGGAGTGTGCGGAGGAGTTGGAGTTGTGCGATTGGTGGGAGGACTGGTTCTTGTCCGCCTCCGCTTCCGCCTCCACCCCCTCCGCCGCCTTCGGATTGGCCATCTTCGAAGTCGTTTGATTGCTGTTGTTGCGATTGGCCAAGGACTTCGATGAGTGCAGTTAGGATGGTCGCGACGCTTTGTTGGTCGAGGGTAGTCATGGGATCGAGTGTTCGTTGGTTGAGATTGTCGGAGATGGATTGCAGGAGCATATTCATCTGGTCGTGGGCCAGTGTGAAGATTGGCGCGTCGCTCAGTTCTGATGTTTCTTGGAGCATTGTGGCGAGCTGTTGGCGGATGGCGTCTTCTTGCTGCCCAAGTTGTCTGGCACTGGATCGCTGGCGGCGGTTCAGGTCTTGTCCAATGAGCGGTTCGGTTTGGGTCGTGATTGTGGATTGTTCTTTGAGGGCTTCTTGGTACTTGCTGCGGAGTTGCTCGCGGAGTTGCTGTGCTTGGCGATCGGCGGCCTTCTCGTCTTGCCGCTGCGCCTCGTCGAGGGCGGCTTTGAGATGCGTGATGGCCGCGAGTTGGGACCGGCGGGCTGCGGCTGAATCGATGGGATCGCTTCTGAGTGCGGCGATTGCTTCGCCCTGAGATTCGGTTGCTCTGGTGAGCGAATCGGCGATGCTCTGTGTTTCGGGGAAGGCTGACTCGGCATCATCGCGGATGCTTAGGGTGTTGTTTCGGAGAGCGATCAATGGATCATCGAGCCCGGGTTGGTTCTCATCGAGACGGGCGAGTTCGTGTTGTTGGTCTTGGATGATTGCCTTGATTGATTCTATGAATGAAGCGAGCTTTCGGCGGAGTGCCGAGTCGCGGTTTTTCTGGGCTTGCTCGATGTGTTCGAGCATTTTGTCGAGTTCTTCGAGGACCTGTTGCTGGGTGGCGGCGGCTGAGGATGTTTGGTTTTGGGCGATTTCATCGGCGGCTTGATCGAGCTGTTCTTCAACCCCAGAGTTGCGGCCTTGGGTCGCTGCGTCGCGGAGGCCTTGGGCACCTGTTGGATTATTCTCATCGAGCGCGTCGGCCTGTTCGTCGAGCGCGTCGATGGTCTGGCGGGCTTCTTGAGCGGTGCGGCGTTGTTTGTCGAGGATCTTCTGGAGCATCGAGCGTTCGTCGGGCGAGAGTTGATCCATCGACTTGCCGCCGATTTGGTCGCCCAGTTGATTGGTGTCATCGAGGAGTGATTGGACTTGTGATCGGAGCTCTTCGATGGCGCGGCGGGCGAGCCAGGTGTCCTGTCCGCGGTCGAGCATGGCGATGGCCTTGCCGAGTTTGTCGCGTACATCTTCCATGCGGTCTGCGGCTTGTTGGTCTTGTTCGCGCTGGATCGCCTCTGATGCCCGCTCAGAATCTTTTTGAGCTTCGGAGAGTGCGTCGCTCAATGCGTCGAGCATTGGCGATATCTGCGGGTCGCGAATACGGCTTTGGGCGAGCTGGTCTCTGAGCGCGTTGGTTGCTTGGGTTCTGGATTTGATTTGGTCGGTCAGCGTGGATTGATCGTTGGCGTTTACGCCTGATTCATCTTGGATGCGTGCGAGCAACTCGCGTTGTTGGTCGTCGAGGCGGCGGAGGATATCGCCGATTGATCCGAGCTGTGACTCGATTTGGTCAACGATTTCTTTGTCCTCAACGATGCGGATGATCCTCGGCGATGATCGGGATTCGAGCCCGCCGATGTCCGTTGCCATCGCGCGGACTTCGATCCGCTGACCCGGCTTGAGATCGATCGACTCGATGTCGAGCGTGGTGGTCATGGGCTGGGCGATGGATCCGTTTGGGTTGATCGTGGTGAACTGGCGGCGTGTGCTTTGAGAGGCGTCGATCTGGTCGCCGATGATCGAAGCAGAGTTGAGCCCCAGATCGTCGGTGGTTTGAGCGGCAATCTCAACTATGGCCCGCTGCCCGACCATCAAGTCATTGACCGGTACGGTGATGATTGCTTCGGGGGGAGCATCGGCAACGACCCGCACAAACACATCCATCGGCGCCCGAGGCGAGAGCCCGTATTGATCCACCGGGAGCGTTGTAAGCGTTGAACTCTCATCAAGAACCCGGTCGATCTTGATGGAACTGGATGCTTGAGAGTTGTCATTTTGTGTATGGACCTGGGTGTCGAACTCCCATTGCAAAGACACCGATGAGCCGGCGAGAATAGGGCCGATTGAAAGTTCTGATGGGTTGATTTGTTGCTGGCCTTGCATGAATCGTGTGCTGGATGATTCGAGTTTTTCGGCGTACACGGGCAACGAAATATCGGCAACCACACGGCGGAGCTTTGGTGGGTGGACAATCAAGATGCGGCGTGTTTGGCTGCGGTCATCGCGGGTTTGGATGCGGTATTCCAGCGTGGCTCCGTCGGGGATGGATTGAGCTGAGAGTGTGTGGATGGGGATGAGTTGTTCGTAGCGTTGTTGATGGTCTGAGATATTGCCTTGCGGATTAAGGGCCAATGTGGTCCAGCGGATGATTGGGGTGTTGTTTGAATCAAGCAGCCGCCAGCGGACTTTGGCGATGGGGTCATCGGTCGATGGGCCGATCAATGCGCTGGCGATGAAGGCGCGGTCTGAGGGGTGGTGGGGCGCGATTTCTGGGATGGTGATCCCGAACCGGACAGGCCACTGGACATCGGTCCAGGGGGTGGCGATCCGGCGGACGCCGATGGTGAGCAGGCTGGGGCGGCTGGTCACAAGCACAATGAGCAGCGAGAGGCCCAGAAGTATCAAGCCGATCTCGTACAGCGGACCGGCACGAAGCGTTGCCTTGGCGGTGTCTTGAGGAATGCGACGAGACGAACGAGATTTGATTGCGGCAAGGAGTGATTGTTCGATCGGGTTGCAAGATTCTGATGCCTGAAGATCAACCAATGCTGCCAGAGCCGGGGCGGGCTCGGTGAGATTGAGGGCCATGTCGCTTGGGCTAGGCGATATCCGTTGAGCGTTGATAACCCACTGGCGATAGAGCCATATTGCGGTCCACACAATAATCCCGAGCATGATCCAGCGGGTCAGGGGGCCAAAGTGGCCGATGATATCGAATGCTACACCGATGGCCAGCATCCCCGAACCGCAACCAACCCAGCGGAGCAGGCTTCGGAGCAGCAGCCGCCGGCGGACTCGCGCGATCGAGTCATTCAGAGTCCGGCGTACCTGCTGGCTTGTGTGGGAAGATGGAGTGTTGAGTGTGGTCATGGGGCGTTGTGTGTATGTGTGTGTTCCTATTTATGCGAGCCTCAGCGAGCGGCGTCCGATCCATTCAATGCTCAGCAGGAGCATGAGGAGAACCAGCACAATGGGCCTGTCCCAGAGCGGGATTGTTTGTGGCGGGAGGGTGGTGATTCGTGTTCGGTTGGGGAGGATGCTTGGTAGTTTGTCGAGTTCGGTGGTGGCCAGCGATTGGCCATTGGTTCGCTCGCTGAGCGAGGCGAGGGCTTGGTGATCGGTGTTTGGGTTGTTGGATTCTTCCCATGCTGCGCGGACGCGGAAGGTTTGGGTGATGGGTTCGGTGCCGATGAGCGGGTGGGCGATGCTCATTGAGTACGCGCCCGGTTCGTTGGGGGTCCAGAGTCCTGACCGCCGAGACCCGGTGCCGGTGAGGGCGAGTTTGGATCCGGGCCGGCTTGTGGAGAGTGGTTTGATTGTTGCGTTTATCTGCTGGGGGAGCGTGTCGATGATCGCGCTGTCGAAAATATTCAGAGTCACCCGCACATCGGTCCCCGGCGAGAGGTGTTTGGGCGAGATCGTCAATTCGGCCGATGATGCGCGGCGGGCGATGGTTCCGCGCGCCAGTGTGCGGACCATCGGGAGCCAGAACCGTTCGGGGAGGTCTTCGCCCCGTCCGTATCGCCATCGCCAGATTTCATCGGTGCCGACATAGCCGATGTGTCCTTTGCCGTAGCGCATGGTGGTGACCAGTGCGCGTTTATGTTGGGAGTTGAGTTGGTTGGTGTGGGCGAGTGTGGCGACGCCGGGTTTGAGATCATCGAGTTCGATTGAATGGGTCCAGCGAAGAATGGTCCATCCGGCAGCGGGGTCGTTGACGGTTGTTGTCGAGCCATCTTCTTTGGCCAGCAGTCCTGCGCGGCTTGCGTGCTGGGTTAGCGACATCACCACCGGGGTGTTGGGGTCTGAGTTGTTGGAGATCGAATCCGTTTTTCCGGTTTGCATGGGGAGTAGTGAGGCGAGCTTAGATCCGATCCATGCGTTGGGGGTTGCGCCTTCGCCGGCGATCCAGAGCAGGCCGCAGCCTCGGGTTTCGATATGGGTCTTGAGTGTGGTGAGTTGTGATTCAGAAAACAGTTCCGGGCGAACATCACCCAAGATTACCACATCAAAGGGTTCCCAGGCATCGAGTGAATCCGGTACCGGCCCGCTCATTGGCTGGCCCTCTTCAATAAACCGGCGGTCTGATGCGAGAAGCATTGTTGTCGCGTTGATGGTGTTTTCGCGCATGAGGATGTTCTTGAGGTATCGGTATTCCCATCGGGGGTGGCCGTCTATATAGAGGACACGCATGGGTTCAGACACTACGCGGAGTTCGATAGACTGCTCGTTGTTGCCAGCGACCAAATCGGTCGACGCCCCCTGAGGCGTCAGCCGCATGATGAGGTTCTTGGTGCCCGGTTCGGTAAAGGTATGCGACAGATCCGTGTCGATGCCCGGCTGCTGGCCGACGAGTTGTGTGGTCGAAGCGAGGGTTTGGCCGGTGGATTGGTCGATGAGTTCGATTAGGATTTCGTCGCCCTTGGTGTATCCGTCTGTGTCTCCCAATATTCGAAATGGAATGCGGTCTTTGGCGAAGGCGGCGCGGGGGGATTCGACGAGCCGGATCGATGCGTCATGGACCGGGTCGCTTGATCCGATTGGGACGGTGATGATCTGGATGCCTGAGCTGAGGAGTGATTCAATCAGCGCAGGGGACGGCTCGTCGTGGGATTGGCCATCGGAGAAGAGGATAATTCCGGAGACTGGGCTGGTGCCGGCGTTGGTGAGGGCGGATTGGATTGAGCCGCCCAGGGTTGTCGGTGCGCTCTCGACGATGGCCGATGGATCGAGATTTGGGAGTCCTTCGATTTTGGTTGTTCGGTTGGTGAAGGTGTAGACATCGAGCGATGAATCTTTGGCCAGTTCTTCGAAGGTGCCTGAGTTGGTGTTGAGTAGATTGCTGAGTTGTGTAGCGCGGGTTGTCAGTGATCCGTCGCCAGCGACTTCGGGCATGTTCATCGAGCCTGATGCGTCAAGCAGCACAATCACGCGGTCGGGTTCAATGAGTACCCGCCCGCGTTCGATCTGTGGGCCCAGAGCCAAGACCAATAAGAATCCAATCACACACCAGCGAATGCTCCCAAGAGTTGCCCGCACCCAGCTTGGTCCTGGGAGCCCTCGGTAGCTCAACCATACCACGAGCCCAAGGGCGAGAAGCGTGATTGTCCATATCCATATGGGTATGGGCGTTGCGAATCCGATCCCGGAATCTTGGCCTCCGAAAGTGCCGGCATCGAACCCGAAGAGCCAATCAAAGAGCGCGTTCATGATGCTCCCTTTGGTTGGAATGTGCTTTGGGGGGAGGCGGCTGCTTTGTATGAGCATCTGCGCGCCAGCAAGAGTTCAAAGATGCCAAGTCCCGCGGCGATGGCAAACAAAGTCAGCGCGATCGTGCGCCCCGGGGCCGAGCCTTGTCCCGATCCATTGGTTGAGAGATCCGTGATGCCGCTGAGTTCTTGAATAGTTGCATTGGGGAGACTCCGGGCGATGGCGGAATGTGGAGATTCAAGCATGGATTGATCGGTAGCTGAGAGCGATGCGTCTGGATTCACAATCACCGCGCGCTGGGCGGTACCCTGCGAATCAACCTGTACATACGCGCCGGCAAGGCGTGGATCCGACGAATCG
Source organism: Phycisphaerales bacterium (assembly GCA_016764895.1). Lineage (GTDB taxonomy): Bacteria > Planctomycetota > Phycisphaerae > Phycisphaerales > UBA1924 > UBA1924. The sequence goes on from JAESRA010000210.1 coordinate 8,641, forward strand.
CCGATCAACGGCTCAAGTGAATCAAACCCCAAACCACTGGCCGATTGCCCGGCAAGGCGTACATCCGGGGCAATTGAACGGGCCAGGAGCGAACGCAGAAGCTCGTGGGTCAACGCTACAAACAACGGGCGAGCGGGAAGATCGGTCCAGCTCACATCAAAGGCCACTCCCCAAAGAACCACCGTTCCCGCGGCTTGGTTGATGCCTGGGTGTGCGCCGCTCTGCGTGGAAGCCAGCACTAGCGGGTGTCCATCTGAATCTTGGATCAGCACAACTGCACCTGGCCCTGGCTCTAGGGTGAGCCTGCGGGAAAGTGTGACTGATGAGGCCAGGTCAGGATATTCATCGCCGATGCCGTCGAGGAGTAAGGCCTTGGCAGCGAGTTCATTGGCTAGATGAATCGGAGGATCAAAGCTCCGAGATTGCACGGCGACTGCGAGGAGTTCTGGAGCGATCGAGTCGAGGCGAGTGATCCAATCCAATGAAGCGGGCGATACATCCGGGGTGATGATCATCGGCATCCCGCCAGCGTTGAGCCGAGCGATCCGGTCCCAGCTTTGGTCATCCAAGGCCGAGGGCGAGAGGATAAAGAGCAAATCGAGAGATGGATCTATGCGATCGCTTGCTGAACTGGCGTTGATCTGCTGGATCGACATCAACCCGTCGTCGGCCCCAAGCACCGCACGCACCCAACGAGACGGGCGGATCCCCGAATCAGTGTCCTGCGAGAACGAATCAAGAATCCCGACCCTGATGTGCTGGCGGATGGGCAGGCCAACGAGCCGGGTGTTGTCGCGGGGGTTGGAGTCGGGGTTTGATGCGGTAATACGGAGGACTGCTGATCCGCCACGGATTTGGTTGAATGATGCGGGGTCGAGTGGGATGCTTTGGGTAAGGCGTTCTTGGCCTATGGTCCAGGCGACTTCAATAGCAGCCAGTTGCAAATCGGTTTGGGCATTGGTGATGATGAGTTGTGTGGATTGGGCGGTTGATGTATCGGTGCGTTGCAGAATCACGCGGACGCCTTGGATTTCGTCAGTGGATTGTTCTGTAGTGTTGTTGTCAGTTTGGTCATTGCTCGTTCTGGTCACTATTGGGCGCAGCGGCTGGGCGTCGAGGATCGCGATGTTATTGCTCGTTGATGGGATCGGTGCATCGAGGAGGATGGAGTCGATTTCTTGGAGTTGTTGCTGGTCATGCTGGTCATGCTGGCTGTCTCTGTCCCATCCGCCTTGGCTGAGTATCAGTACGGGTTGCATGATCGATTCATCTTCGAGCCCGTCAAGAATCTCCGAGACTAGGCTTAGCGCGCCGTTTAGATCGCGGTCGGCATCGGTGGCTTTGATACCTTCGATGCGGGAGCGGATGAGTCCGAGTTCGTTGGTTGCGGGAATGGCTATGCCCATGGCGGGGGCGGCGGTGGTGATGAGGGCTGCGCGGTCGCCTTGGGTTGGATCGAGCGAGTTCAGGAGTTGGAGTGCCCGTTGTTTTTGGTACTCGATGGATGACTGGCCAGATTGGAGTATTGATGCGGAATGGATCGGGTTATCAAGCACGATGACCAGCGTGCGAGCACGATGGTCGGTTGATCCTGATCCGATCATCAAGGCCCCGACTCCCCCTGCGATCAATGCAACGATCGCGCAGCGGGTGAGGAGCAGGATCAGTTGTTCGATGGTGATGAGCCGGCGGCGTTTGCGGTAGGCTTGTTCAAGGAAGCGCATCGCGCCCCATGCGATGGGTCGGTGCTTGCGGCGGAGGAGGTGGATGAGGATGGGGATCGAGATACAGAGCAATCCAGCAATCAGCAAGCCGGGATGGAGTACAGACAGTCCCATCATCGCATGGAACTCCTGAGTTTGGAGAGGGTCGAGTTGCGACGCGCGACGAAGGAAGCGAGGGTGGGGCCGAGCCATTGGTGGGTGGAGATGATGTGGTAATCAAACCCGAACGAACGGATGTCGTGGGCGATGCGTTCATTGTGGTCATTGAATGCTTTGAGGTAGTCGTCGCGGAGGGCGCGGGGGTCGATGCGGATGGTGGGCTCAAACTCTAATCCTTCAAACGCCGCTCGATCTTCAAACTCAAAGGTGCGTTCGGCTTGATCGAGGATTTGGAGGACGATGACATCGTGGCCTCGGTGTTTGCACTTGGCGAGGGCGGATTTGAGGTCGGCGGGATCCATGAAACAATCCGAAAGAAGAGCGATCATGCAGCGGTTGTTGAGTTTGCCCATGGCTTGGTCCATGACGCGGAGGATGTCGGTTTCTTGTTCGACGGGGTGGGTCGCTAGGGCGTCGACGATGGGTTTCCAGCCGGAGTTTCGGGCGGTGCGGGGGACCATGGCGCGGATCTCGTTGGCGAAGATCATGAGTCCGGCGCGGTCGCCTTGGTGGAGGGTGATGTGGGCCAGGGCCGCGGCTGTTGCGGTGGCGTGGTCATATTTGGACCAGTTGATGCGGCCGTCGGGTGCTTGGGTGGTTGCCGATCCTGAGGCCTCGGAAAAGAGGCGTGATCCGAAGCGCATGGAGCCTGAGGAATCGACCATGATGACGAGGTCGAGGTTCGTTTCCTGTTGGTACTGCTTGACTTGGAGTTTGTCTGAGCGGGCGTAGACTTTCCAGTCCAGGTGTCGGATGTCATCGCCGGCGACATAGGGGCGGTGGTGTGCGAACTCGACGCTGACCCCTGTATAGGGGGATCGGTGTTGTCCTGAGCGGACGCCTTCGACGATCATTTTGGCGCGAAGTTCCATGGAGGAGAGGCGGGCGAGGGTTTGGGGGTGGAGGTATAGGTGGGGATCAAAGCGATCGGTGGGGGATGAAGGAGAATTGGGCGTCTGGCTCATTGGTGTATGGTACAGCCATTTGTCCTGAGGGCTGCCCGCTTTTGGGGTGAATCGCCGATGAAGTTGCTGTATTCAACCGAAAGGCGAACATGGCCACGATTCAAGACCGAGTCTCTGCTTCTAATATCAAACGCATCGCTGTTCTGACCGGCGGGGGGGATTGTCCGGGGCTCAATGCGGTCATCCGGGCCGTCACCAAGGATGCGATCAACCACGGGATCGAGGTCTACGGCATCGAAGATGGGTTCCTCGGGCTTGTCGAAGACCGTATCCGGCTGCTGAATCTTGATGATGTCTCCAACATCCTCACCATGGGCGGCACCATCATCGGCTCAAACAACCGATCAAACCCGGCCAACTTCCCGATAGGCAAAGACAAAGACGGCAACACCATCTACAAAGACCTCACCGATGTCTGCGTGACGCACTTGAACATTCGCAAGATCGAGGCGTTGATTGTGATCGGGGGCGATGGGACGATGTCGATTGCCAAGCAGATTACGGATAAGGGGTTCAACTGTATTGGGATTCCCAAGACGATCGATAATGATTTGTATGGGACTGATATTACCTTTGGTTTTCAGACGGCGGTTCATATTGCTACTGAGGCACTCGACCGCGTGCATTCGACGGCGGCTTCTCATCATCGGGTGATGGTTGTGGAACTCATGGGCCGAAATGCTGGGTGGATCACGCTTCATGCGGGGATTGCGAGTGGGTCGGACATTATTTTGATCCCGGAGATCGAGTTTGATCTCGACAAAATCACCGAGTACTGCCTGTGGCGATCACAGCGCGGCAAACGGTTTACGATCATTGCTGTTTCTGAGGGCGCAAAGCCCAAGGGCGGGGAGCAGATTGTGGATCGGTTGATCGAGAACTCGCCAGAAGCGATCCGATTGGGAGGCGTCGCCAAATGGCTTGCCAATACGATTGAAGAACGCACCGAGATTGAGTCTCGGTATGTTGTTCTGGGCCATGTCCAGCGCGGCGGCACCCCGACGGCCGGCGATCGCGTCCTGGCAACCCAGTTCGGACACCACGCGATGGAGCTCTTGAAACTTGGCAAGACCAACCGCCTGGTCGTGATGCAAGGCGGCGTGCTGGGCGATGTTGAGATCACCAGCGCCGCCGATAAACAACGCTTGGTTCCCAAAGATCACCCTCTGATCGCTGCGGCCCGGAGCGTGTATACCAGCTTCGGGGATTGAGTAGTTTCCCAACTTTGGGGAGATCGAAAGTTGTGTGGGTAATGATTCTAGAGATGCTATAGTCCTGAAGAAAGCGAACAATAGTGCCCAGCGACTATTCGTTGAATAGCATTCCACAGTTTTTAGGAGCGAATTGTGGATAATGAACAGCCAGATAAATCTAGCGTTGACCTAGAGCGCCCGGAGCAAAACTTGCTCGGCGATCTGAAACTGAATACGCCCATCTTTCGGTACATGCCGATTAACCGTTTTTCCGACATGATTACAAAGAAAGAACTCGCGTTATGCAAGCCGGGCGTATGGGATGATCCCGCCGAAAATTTTCTTGAAAAAATGACAGTGACCCGCAATGGCGAATCAGTTAGTTTCGACTTGACCAAAGATTTTTATGCCCAATGTTGGACGCTGAAGAAAAAAGAATGCGATGGGTTCTGGCGTAATTACTGTTCACTGAGCGAAGGTGTTCGCATTGAGACAACGGTTGAAAAACTTATCCGAGCGGTATGGGACGACAAGGATGATTATAGAGTTATTAACTACTTTGTTGGGAAGGTTGACTATATGTCCGATGACAAATTGAAAGAGAAGATGAAGGGGTGTCTTCAATTTGGCCATTCACTCACAGATACATCAGGAAAAGGCGTCGTGGAAGCGATGCTGAGAAAGAGAGAAGAGTTCGAGTGGGAAACGGAAGTTCGAGTGCTCGCTAAGGACGCGGCGATCAATTCGGACTTCAAATTTTTTGCGATCGATCCGGTAAAGTTTATTGATAGCATTATGTTCGCTCCAATGGCAAATTGTGTTAGATTCAAGGCCTATAAGAATTGTCTTGGTGATCGTGGGTTTGATAGGAAGTTCATTTCACGCTCGAAACTCTATGACCCTTGGGCTCTGACGCTTCCCTAAAGATGTGTGTCATATTCAAGACATAAGTGTATTGGGCCAAGTGGTTTCAGCGTGTGGGTTGAATCTTTCGTAGTGAGTTTTGGGGTTTCAAATTTCTTGGTTGAAATCAGAGGGCTCAAAGCCCCAATAAGATCGCGGAGGTATTTCCATGCGGTCTACAGGCATTTCATATCTACTCTGGCTCTTGTGCTTGGTCGGCGTTTGCGGCATCCACCGCTTCTACAACGGCAAATGGATCACAGGGATTCTCTATCTCTTGACCTTTGGGTTCTTCTTCATCGGCCAGTTGATTGATCTGATCTTGATCCCGGCCATGACTCAGCGGGCGAATCGACGCGAACAGATGCAATGGATTCTTGTCCAAAACCGTGGCCGTGAGTTTTCAGGTCAATGCTATCAGCCGGTCTAACTCATCAGTTTAGTTCATCGGCCTAACTCAGAACGGCGGGACATCTGGGTCGTCGTCGAACTGCACATTGTTGCCTGAGCCATCGCGGAAGTCGGCGACTGGGCCGGTCTTGGCGCCAGGGGCGAAGGATTGTGCGGGTGACTGTGGGCCGTCGAAGCCGCCGGTTGCGTGGCCGCCTGGGCTTTGGTTGAAGTCGGGCATGGAACTGGTGACGCTGAATCCTTGAGAGCCGGTGGAGGCGTTCATGGGGTCCCAGTTTTTGAACCGGACGGTGTTGGAGTCCCAGAGGAGTTTGACGGTGCCGGTGGGGCCGTTGCGTTGTTTGGCGATGATGAGTTCGGTGAGGTTGAGTTTTTCACGGTTGTCTTCGTCGAATTCTGGGTGGGTTGGGTCCCAGGAGGGTTCGCCTCGGTGGTAGTAGGATTCGCGGTGAAGCAACGAAACGATGTCGGCGTCTTGTTCGATCGAGCCTGATTCGCGGAGATCGCTCATGCGTGGGCGGTTGCCTTCGCGTGATTCGGTGCCACGGTTGAGTTGTGCCAGGCAGATGATGGGGATTTTGAGTTCGCGGGCGAGTGCTTTGATCGAGCGGGAGATTTCGGAGACTTCGACTTGGCGTGATTCGCGGGCGGCACCGGGGGAAGTGAGCAACTGAAGATAATCAATGATGATGCAACGGATGTCGTGGCGTTGTTTCATGCGCCGGGCTTTGGCTCGCAGTGCCAACACGGTCATGCCTGGGGTGTCGTCGATGATGAGTTTGGCTTCGGCCAGTTCGCCTGCGGATCGTTGGAGTTTGATGAAGTCGTCGTCGGTGACTTGTCCGGTGCGGAGTTTGGAGGCGTCGACGCCGGAGCGTGAGCTGAGTAGGCGTTGGGTGAGCGCGTTGCGGGACATTTCCAGCGAGAAAATGCCCACCGCGACGGGCACCGCGTTGGGTCGGTTGTACCAGGGGGTGGAGCCGCCGAAGGCGACTTGCTCGGCGATGTTGAGCGCGATGGCGGTCTTGCCCATTGATGGGCGGGCGGCGAGGATCATGAGTTCTTCGGGGTGGAGGCCTCCGGCGAGTTGTTCGTCGAGGTAGTTGAATCCGGTGGGGATGCCGGTGATCATGTTGCCGGACATAGCGGCTTCGACGCGCTCCATTTCTTGCATGAGCAGATCGGACATGGATTCGGGGTCGGCGTTGATGTCTTCGGAGGCGATGTCGAAGATCCGTTTCTCGGCTTGGTCGATGACATCTTTGGCGGCGTCGGGGGCGCCTCCGCCTTGGGTGTAGGCCTCGTACATGATTTCGCCGGCGGCGTCGATGAGCTTGCGGAGGCGGGCGGAGTCGGAGACGAGTTTGGCGTAGTAGGGAGCGTTGGCCGAACTTGGCACGGCTTCGGCGAGTTCCATGAGGTAGGTCGAGCCGCCGACTTGATCGAAGACGCCTTTGGCGCGAAGGGATTCGGCGAGTTGAACCATGTCGCCGGTTTGGTGGGCTTCGAAGGTTTCGAGGAGGCAGGAGAAGATGGTGCCGTGGGCTTCTTTGTAGAACTGATCGGGTTTAGAGACGATGCCGACGATGTCGGTCAAGACCATCGGATCGAGGAGGATCGAGCCCAGTAGTGAACGCTCGGCATCAATATGGTGCGGAGGTGTGCGGTCGAAGAGCTCAGAAGCGTCGATTGTGGGTTTGCGTTTGTCGGCCCAGGGCTTGGATTTGAAGGTGTTCTCGCTCACAGAGACATCGTAGTGCAGCCATCGAGCCGAGGCAGAGCCAACCGAACAACCGACAGCTTGACCCCCGTTTTTTTGGCTTTGCTGTGCATATTTGTGTATAAGATTCACCATGAGCAGCAAGCAACCTGAATCCAACCCGGTCCATTTCTACGACGAAGGCGAACGGCTCCCCGATCAACTCCCCGATTCCCCGTTCCCGATCTTCATCGAATGGTTCGATCAAGCGTGGGCCGAGCGGCTGACTCCAAACGCCAACTCCATGACCGTCTCGACCCTCCACAGCGACGGGATGCCCGATGCCCGTGTGGTTCTGTGCAAACTCATTGATCCCCAGCCGGGGTCGGTCGTGTTCTATACCAATTACAACGGCGACAAAGGCCGGCAACTCGATGCGGTGCCGTTTGTGTCGGCGAGCTTTCATTGGGATTTTTATGAGCGACAGGTTCGGATTCGGGGGCCGGTGGTCAAGACGACCGAGGCCGAGTCTGATGCGTATTTTGCGTCGCGCGGACTTGAGTCTCGGCTTGGTTCATGGATTAGCGATCAGTCTCGACCCATCGAATCGCGTGATGCGTTGATGGAAAAAGTGGCTGGGGTGATGGAGAAGCTGGGGCTTGATGCCGCGGCCTTGATGAGTGGCGATGAGATCGTGATTCCAAGGCCCCCGCACTGGGGCGGATACCGGATTCATGCGCAGTCTGTTGAGTTGTGGGTTGGTGGGGTTGGACGGATTCATGATCGGGCGCGGTGGGATCGTGAGCTTACCAAAGCGGGCGATGGGTTTACTTATGGGGCATGGTCGTCGACTCGTTTGCAGCCCTAGATTGATTAGGGGATCATGACGCGGACGAGGGCGCGTTTCATTCGCCACCATGTTTTTTCGTCGATGGGCTCGCCGGTGTTGGTGTCTAGGCGGGCTTGTGCGAGTTCTTCGGCGTGTTTCCAGTATCCGCCGAGTACGCCCCATGCCCAGTAGAGTGAGCGGTCTGGGTCGTAGATGTTTGTGGGTTCGCTGGTGAGGCCGTTGAGTTCGACGATTCCGAAGCCTTGGCCGTCTCTGAGTTGTTCGAGTGATTCGCATCGGATGTCGAAGCGTCCGATGTCGAAGCCTCCCGTTGGTGCGTTGAAGCGGTCGGCGATGGAGCAGAGTTTGGCGGAGAGTTCTGGGGTGATGAGGTGTTGGCCGTCGGTGAACATGGCGCCTTGGGCGTGGTTGCCGGCGAATCCGAGGGAGAGTTCTTGGCCGTCGTCGAGGATGATGTCGAGTTGGTCTTGCATGCGGTTGATGAAGACGGATGCTTGGGCGCGGTAGCGTTTGTGCATCAGGATCAGTCTGCGGAGGGTGTGTTCTCCGTCGCCGGTGATGACGGGGAAGTGTTTGATGGTGATGGCGTAGATGAACCCTGATGGGCCGGTGTAGTCTGGGTTGGTGATGGACTCGGCGTGTCGAATCCACAGCACGCCGAGTTCGAGGGGGCCTGGGTGGTATTCTTGCATGACAAATGGTTCAGGATTTTTCTTGCAATAGTCTGCGATGCTTTCTTTGGTGAGTTCTAATTGAACCGCCCGTCCGCGTTCGCCTTTGTCGGGTTTGCAGATGACGGGCAAGCCGCCGAGTGCTTGGTCGTTGTCGATTGCATCAATCGCGGCGTTGATTCGGGTTTGGATATTCTCGTTGTCGTCGATCAACACGCAGTGCAGCACGGCTTCATCATCGGCGGTGCCGTCGCCGAGTTTGATATTGAGGTCGATTTTGGATTCGTCTTGCACGCCTGCGTCGTCGGAGTATCCCGGATTGACGGCCGTCATTTTTCCGAGCCCTTTGCCTGAGAGAACTCGGCCCAGCCCCCATGACAGCACCGGGAGATATACAAAGAGCGTTGGCCAGTATTCGTGGTTGAACGCCCGGTCGATGGCGGCGCCGATGCGTTGGCGGCCGCCCCAAGTGATGAAGAGCCGCATCGCATGGAGCGCGATGAGGAGCAGCCAACTGCTGGCGACAAGTCCGATCAAGCCGAGTTGTTCACTCATCGCGACGGCCCGGTTCGCGCCGATCATGCCGACAATCGACGCTGGAATAACAAACCCCACTCCACGCACCCATCGCCACCATCGGTGTGGTCGATCGAGCGGGTTGGCTCCGCGCATCAGCCACCAGAGCCGCCCGAGCATGAGTCCAAGAATCGCCACGGCCAGGTCGATCCGCATCATCACGACAAAGATCATCGCGATGACGATCCCGACATGCGGGAGGCGGCGGGTCATTCCGATGATGCCGAGGAGTTGGGCCCACCAGGGGATTGAGGAAAGTAGATTCCCGATCCAGTGCAGTGCTGCATTTGAGCCATAGCGTGTGGGCACTGGGGCAAGGTTGAGGTAATCGGTTTGTGGTTCTACGCCTGGTTGATCGTGGCGGGTGAAGAAGTCGTTGAGATAGCCAGCGGTTTCGTTGGCTTGCATGAGGGGCAAAAAATGCGAGGCGTCGAGCATGACCAATCGAGAGGTGGGCATTAGTTTATGGTGTTGTTCTGCGCCGCGTGCTGCGACGAGTGGGTCGTTTCGGCCATGGAGAATCAGCGTGGGCGTTTGGATGGTGCCCATGATTTGTGTGAGTGTGCGTTGATCCGAATCCCAGAACGCTTTGAGCCATCCGGCGCGGTCTTTGAAGGTGCCGAGGAACCCGAAGTGGGGGATGAGTTCGGGGACGATTCCGAGGCCGACGAATCCGACGGCGTATTTGACATGCTCGAAGAAGTACGACCCGCTTCCTTCGGTTTCTTGGGCTCCGATTGAAGCGAGCATTGTGATTGAGGCGACTCGGTCTGGAAACTGATCGGCCATTTGGAGTGCTACGCCGCCTCCAGATGACCAGCCGACGACATGGACGCGATCGACGGAAACTTGGTCGAGCAGTTTGGCCATGTATCGTGCTTGGGAGGTGTAGGACATGTCGTGGGCCCAGTCGCTGCGTCCTGAGCCGGGGAGGTTTGGGGCGTAGACGCGTCTGTTCTGGAGTGCGAGGGTCGGACCCAGCGTATCGAAATTTGCACCGCTCCCCGGTGAGCCGTGGAGCAGGAGTACGGGGATGCGCTGCTTTGACCAGTCAGGGGGTTGCCAGGATTTGTAATAGACACGAACATCGCGGCCGTGGATGGCAAAGCCGTCTGTCCCGATGGCGTTGAGACGCACATGCGGATCGTCGCTGATGGTGTTGAATCCTTCGTTGATCCCGGAACCAACAAGCTGCACCAGATGCGACAGAACCAGCAGTATGAGATAGGCCACAATCCCTGTGATCCACAAGCCCTTTCGATTGGGTCGTTGTTTATTGATCATCCGGGTCTCGGTTTGGTTTTGAGTTTGTGGTCATTGGCACGAACTGGCGTTTTCGGATTTCGGCGGTGCCGAGCTGGCCGCAGGCGGCCATGGTGTCGCGGCCTTTGGTTCTTCGGCGGTTGACGAATACGCCATGCGATATTAACCGGTCTACGAACGCATCGACCTGAGTTTCGGTTGGTGCGGGCCAGGGGGAGTTTCGTCTTGGGTTGTAGGGGATGATGTTGAGGAGTCCGCCGTGGCCTTTGGCTTTTTTGCGGGTGGGGTCTTTGAGGAATGGTTTCATCCATACGGCGAGTTCGTCGGCGTGTTGTGGTTCGTTGTTGACACCGGGGATGAGGACATATTCGATCATGATCTTGCGGCCGCCTCTGACTTCTCTGAGTTGTTGGAGAATGTCTTGGAGTTGTTGCATGTTCCATTTTTTATTGATCGGCATCAGTTTGGATCGGACCTGGTCGTTGGAGGCGTTGAGTGACAGTGCAAGTCCGAGCCGTTTCCAGCCGGGTTTTTGGACTTGTTCTTTGATGCGTTCAAGCCCATCGACGCGCCCGACCGTAGAAATGGTAATGTTGGCCATCGGGATGCTTGGACCGGAGCGATCGGTGAGGCACTCGATGGCTTCAAGCACGGCATCAAGATTGTCCATCGGCTCGCCCATGCCCATAAAGACGATGTTGTCGATTTCGATA
>JAESRA010000211.1 GCA_016764895.1 Phycisphaerales bacterium
ATACTCCCCACATGGATCAAAAGTTCGACCATCCCGTGCGCACCATCGCGCTGATGAACCAAAAAGGCGGCGTCGGCAAGACGACCACCGCTGTCAATCTCGCCGCCGCGATCGCCCAGACCGGGCGCAAGGTGCTGCTGGTGGATATGGACCCCCAGGCCCACGCGACGCTCCATCTGGGCATCGAGCCCGACGATGAACCAACGATCTACGACCTCCTCCTCGAACCCGAACACGGCATCTCCGGCTGTCTCCGAAAGATCGACGACAATCTTGATCTGATCCCCGCCGAGACAGACCTGGCCGCGATTGAAACCGAACTCAGTTCGGCCGCCGATCGCAACAACCGGCTCGCCAAAGCGCTCGCTCTCCGCGATACGGATCACGAGTTCATACTCTTTGATTGCCCGCCTGCGCTCGGATTGCTGACACTCAACGCGCTGGCCGCCGCCAGTGAAGTTTTGATCCCGATGCAGGCCCACTTCCTCGCGTTGCAAGGCGTCAGCAAACTCCTCGAAACCGTCGGGCTCGTCCGCCAGCAGGTCAACCCCCAGCTCCGCGTGGCGGGGGTTGTGCTGTGCATGCACGAACAACAAACCACGCATTCCCGCGAGGTCGTCGCGGACCTTGAACGGTTCTTTGAATCTGGGCGTGAGACAGGCAGCGCGTGGGCGAGCGCACGGGTGTATCGCCCGCCGGTCCGCCGGAATATCAAGCTCGCCGAGTGCCCCAGCTTTGGGCAAACGATCTTCCAGTATGCTCCGCAGGCGCCGGGTGCCCTTGATTACGGGCAGCTTGGTGCATCGCTGATTGCCGAGTGGGATCGGGCATTGGCGACGACGGCTTCACAACAAAATCAAGCCTCGGATTTGAGCGAGGCGGAGATCAATGTTCTCCGGGGATCATCTGAGCCAAGTCCTGTCAAGAGCGAGTAATCCATGCCAAGTTCAACCCCGTATCGGATCATTTTCATCCGAGTATTCTTCATCATGTACACACTCACGCTACTCACCGCGACGCACTGGCCGGGGCTCTCGGTCAAGGGGCCTTTTAGCCGGACGGATTTAATTATTCATACCGGTGCATTCGGGTTCTGGACGATTGTGTTTGGGATGTCGGGCTGGGTGCGTTCTTCGTGCTGTATCCGTCGTCAGGCGTTGATGGTCGGGTTGATCGGGATCGGGTTTGGGTTGGGCGACGAGATCACCCAGCCCTTGTTTTCTAGGGTCTTTGATTGGCTTGATGTCGCCGCCAATATGACCGGCGCGATTCTGGCAAGTCTGGTGCTGTTGTTCTTCTGGTACCGGAAGAACGGCAACCAATGCTCCATCGCCCCCGATTCATTGGCCCAGCCGCCTGCAGATGCCCGATCTTGAGTGCAGTGGATACCAACACGGAACATCAGAATCTCGGCCGCAACACCCGCACCGTCGCGGGGCTGACGCTCGTATCGCGTGTGTTGGGATTGATGCGTGATTTGGTGACTGTCCGCGTGTTTGGTGACACGGCCGTGGGCTCGGCATTTGCCGCAGCCTTTGCGATCCCCAACATGTTCCGCCGACTCTTCGGCGAAGGAGCGTTGTCCGCGGCCTTCATCCCCGAATACACCCGCATGAGCGACGACGATCCCGCCAAAGCCGACGCATTCGCATCGCTGACCATCGGACTCCTGGCAATGGTGACCGGGGTCATTACCATTGTCATCGAACTGGCACTCTTGCTGGCGGTGGTGATGTTCGCTGACAACCCCGACCGTGCCTACTCGCTCAAACTTGTCATGGTCATGCTCCCGTTCATGCCGATGATCTGCGTCGCGGCGATCCTTGGCGGGATGCTCCAGAGTCACGGGCGGTTCGGGCTTTGGGCCGCGGCTCCGATTCTTTTGAATATCTGCATCATCGGCGCGTCTGTGCCGTTCTTCTTTGTCGAGGATGCTGATGCGGCGGCATGGGCGTATCCGATTGGTATCGCCGCGGTATTTTCTGCTGTGTTGCAGGTTCTGTGGTCGGTCTGGGCCTTGCGTGGAAGGGTCAAATGGACGCGGGGAGTGAGTTCGGCAAAGAGCGAGGCGTGGTTGATGCTGGGGCGGATGGTCCCGGTATTGATCGGTCTGGGCACGCTCCAACTCAACTCCTTTGTCGATACACTCATCGCGATGTACCCAAACTGGATCGGCCCGACCTTCTTTGGGCATGACTACCCGCTCGATGAATCCTCCAACGCGATTCTGTTTTATGCCCAGCGTTTGTACCAATTTCCGCTCGGGGTTTTCGGGATCGCTATTGCCACGGCCGCGTTCCCCGCGCTTTCGCGCGTCGCCGGGGACAAGAAACGATTCGGCGAGATGCTTAACCGCGGTGTTCGGCTGAGCCTGTACATCGGACTCCCGGCGAGTGTTGGTTTGCTGGTGGTGGGGGGGCCACTGGTCCGGGTGCTGTATTCTGGATTCGGCGACGGATTCTCCGAGGACGGCATCCTCCGGGCCTCGACCGTTCTGGTCGGATACAGCGTCGCGATCTGGGCGTACTCGCTCAACCAGCTCTACACCCGCGCCTTCTACGCCCAAGGCGATACCCGCACCCCGATGCGGATCGCGCTGGTCATGGTTGGGGTCAATATCTCGCTCAACTTCGCCCTGATCTGGTGGTTCCGAGAAGCGGGATTGGCATGGTCGACGGCGGTCTGTGCTATTCTACAGATGGTTTTTCTCATGCGGGCATCGGGCCGTAAGATGAGTGGTGTCAGCGTATTAGGCCGTCCGGCGTGGTTGATGCTCGCCGGTTCTGGGCTCATGGGATTGGGGATATTTGGCCTGGTCCAGTTCTGGGAGATGCCGTCGCAATGGTCCATGCAACTTCTGCGCGTGCTGACGATTTGTGCCATCGGTGCAGTGTTTTACATCATCTGGTCGATACTCTGGAAGATGGAAGAACTCCGCTGGATCGGAGCCCGCTCAACGGAACGCGCAGGCACAACGGACGGCAATGATGGAGCACAACGATGAAACGCACCACTCTGCGCGATATGGCCCGGATTCTGGCAGCGGTACTCTTTACGGGGGGCATCCTCGCATTGACCGCTTGCAACACCGTCCGAGGCGTTGGTAAGGACATCAGTTCAGCCGCCGATGCGCTCGATCCCAATGAAAACTAACCCCCCAAAGTAAAGACACTACTTCGGGTGATCAACCTCAACGACAAACCCATTCTCATCAGCGGCGCATCATCGGGCATCGGAGCTGCGACGGCGATCGCGTGCGCCAAGGCCGGCATGAAGATCGGACTCATGGCCCGGCGAGAAGATCGGCTTGAACAAGTTGCCCAACGGATCGGGCAAGAGAACTGTTGCGTCATTGTTGGATCGGTGGACTCCGATGACGATTGCAAACGAGCGATCGAAGAATGTGAATCGAGGTTCGGGCCGATGTATTCGGTCCTGGCCAATGCGGGCTACGGCTCCGAGCAGCCGTGCCATGACATGAGCATCGACGATATCCGCGCCATGTTTGAGACCAACTTCTACGGTTCCCTCCGCCTGGTCCTCCCCGCCATTGCAGCATTCAAAGAACGAAACTGCGGCCACGCGATCATGGTCGCCAGTTGCCTGAGCAAGATCGGGCTCCCGCAGTACGGGGCGTATTGCGCGACCAAAGCGGCGCAGGATCATTTCTGCCGGGCGATGCGTTTGGAACTTCATAACACGGGGGTTCATGTGTCAAGCGTCCACCCGATTGGCACAAAAACCGAGTTCTTTGATGAAGCCGCCAAGCGATCGAGCGGCTCACTCAAACTCACCAACTCAAGCCAGCGCGGCATGCAATCCCCAGAGAAGGTCGCCAAAGCAATCGTCCATTGTCTGGGCAAACCCAAAGGCGAGGTCTGGACGAGTTTGCCGGTTCGGTTGGCGGTCGCCGCGACTGTCGCGATGCCCGGATTTACGGACTGGGGTCTCCGGCGCGTTATGAAAAAACGCAAGGACAACTAAAGCTCTCGCAAACCCTGCATGCTCACATCAGCAGATATCGAAGAGCTGCCCGAAGCGTACGGCAAGCGTTAGGTGGATAAAAAAACACACCCAATGGGTGTGTCATAGATCTAAGAGCACTGAACACCGATGGATTAGTTCCCAGAGTACGAGGCGGATGGATCGTTCGCTGAGCCGGAGCGGTATTGCTTTGGTTCAACCGGGAGCCATTGGTGGTCTGGGTTTGGAAAGATTTGTTCTTCTGGTTTTTCTTCGGGGAACTCAGGTCCATTGCGGAGCGAGACCCGCATGAGGCGAGACTCGGCGGCCGGCACAGCCATGGTGTTGTCATAGCGAGCAGTCCGGCGCTGCTGGTCGTAGATCACCCATTGCATAATGTCGGGACGACGGGTGGTGCCTTCTTTGGCCTTGTTTTTGAGGAACTTGAGCGAAACCTTCGAGCCGATGGGGACATCGACAGTCCACAACGGTTCGTTGTCTCGGTTGTCATAGAGCGTGATGGTCAGCGGCTCATAGGGGGTCGAGACATAGGTGTACGAGTCGTCGGAGTTCATGTTCCCGCCCGAGGTTTTGGAGAATGCCTGCTTGGCATAGAAGCAGCCTCCCATAGGGAGGATCATCATGAAGAGGGCCAAGAAGGCAAGGGCGATCAGGGCGGGTTTGTTGGTCATGGTCATCTTAAATAGCTCCCAGGCGTTGAGTCTGGTGTGATTGTATGGCCCTCGAACACTTCAGAATGTGTTTGGGGAGGGTTTATGGGCGGTGGGGGGTGCCTGCGGTTCTTATCGGTAAGATAGGGGGCGGGCTCCAGAGAAGTACGGTAAGGATCAATGCTCGTTCGGAGAATTCGAAAATGACGACCAATCCACCGAAACATCCCAATACTGGACCTTCTGAGGCCAGGCTCAGGATCGGGCATGGCTACGACCTGCACCGGCTCGATGAACTCGCCCCCAATGGCCAAGGACGCCCATTTATGCTCGGCGGAATCCAAATTCCCGCCAGTCGAGGCCCAGTCGGGCATTCAGATGCCGACGCTTTGCTCCACGCGGTGACCGATGCGCTCCTGGGAGCGATCGGAGAACCCGATATCGGCCAACTCTTCCCCGATTCAGACCCTCGGCATGAATCACAGGATTCATCAGTCTTCGTCAAAGAAGCCCTCCGGCGGGTTATGAGTCGAGGCTTCGGAATCGTGAATCTCGACGCGACCGTGGTGTGCGAGCACCCCAAGATCGGCCCGCACCGAGAAGCGATCATCGCAAAGATCGCCGGGCTACTGGGGGTTGACACAGGCGTGGTGAATGTCAAAGCCAAGACCCACGAGGGGGTCGATGCGGTGGGGGAGGGCCGGGCGATCGAGGTGCATTGTGTGGTGCTGCTTGCTGCGGAGGGTTAATCTTCTGATCTGCCGGAGCCAACAGACCACGCGGCGCCAAGTGCGAGGAACGCCCAGAGTGCGTCGATTGGGCTGAGATTGTCGATGACACTGGTGCTCGATGCCATTTCTTCTGTAAGCATCTGGCTGAAGGCGGCGGCATCTTCATTGAATCGATCGACTTGATCTTGTCTGTATTGGGTTTGCTGTTGGGTACTCATGGAATCCCATTTGGAGTTGGTTTGGTCGATGATGTCTTGAGGGAAATCGGAGAGATCAAGAGTTTCGTACAGATTGATTTCGGGGTTTGGCCAATCAATTTTTTGACCGGCTTCTTCACGGTCCCATGCAATATCGCTGGCGATACCCATGATCGCCTCTTCTTGGGAGTATTCTTCGAGGGTTGTTTTATCTTCGACACCGGCTTGGACGGCTGCTTGGAGTTGTTGCAGGTTATCAACATAGATCGAGTTGACGATTGCTTTACCGGTGACGATTGCGAGGAGTGTGACGACTATGGCCACGGTCCCTGACCATGCGCCACCTTCTCCGCCTGAACCGATGACGGCACCGATGCCGCAGATGAATCCGACGCCGATGGCGACATATCCGATTTCATAGCCGGTAAAGTGTGAGATAGCGGCCCACACCGCCGCACCGATGGCTCCTCCGATGATTGCTCCGACGATTGGAAGGAAGGGGGCAATCGCGAGCGAGCCCACTTTGGCACCGAGGCTTGGGCCATTTTTCTTTGCTTTGACTTTGGCGATTTTTGCCTTGCTGCCTCGTCCGGTTTTGATATTGCAGCCGCAGGAGATGCAGATCATGGAATCTGATGAGACCGATGCGCCACAACCGGGGCATGCGGCTCGCATTGCCGATGGTTCAATATCCGAAGTTGAGGGGAGATCATCCAAGAATGATGCCATTTCGGGCTCTTCTTCGGGGGAGAGATCGAGGGGATCGATCTCGGGCTGGGCGGCTTTGGTGCTTTTTTTAGACATCTGTTTTTGAGCGCAGGCTTTGTGGGCGTAGTTGCCAGATGCGTCTTTGATCCGTGGTTGACCGGCACAGGATTGGCCACAGATAATACATTTCTTTTCTATATCGCTCATGATGTCCCTACATAATGTTGAACTCGCAAATAGACCCGAATGGATTTACGAATCAACAGCATACCAGATCATGCGGTATGTGCAAGCCGGAACTGATATAAAAAACCCCTCGTCTATCGAGGGGCTGGTGTGCGGAGGTATTTGTGTGGCTCAAGAGTTATGAAGAGCCGTCTCTATCAGTCTGTATCGTCTGCGATCGAGTCTCGCATGCTTGTGTCGGCTTCGATATTTTTCATGCGGTAGAAATCCATGATGCCCAGGTTTCCAGAGCGGAAGGACTCGGCCATTGCTTTGGGGATTTCGGCTTCGGCGAGGACGACGAGCGCTTGGTTCTTTTGGGCTTCGGCTTTGTATTCTTGTTCTTTGGCGACGGCGTGGGCGCGTTGTTGTTCTGCTCTGGCCTGAGCGACTTTCATGTCGGCTTGGGCCTGGTCTTCTTGGAGTTTTGCGCCGATGTTGACGCCTACATCGATGTCTGCGATGTCGATGGAGAGGATTTCGTAGGCGGTTCCTGCGTCGAGGCCTCGTGCGAGGACTGCTTTGGAGATGCCGTCGGGGTTTTCGAGGACGACCTTGTGGGTTTCTGCGGAGCCGATAGAGGAGACGATGCCTTCGCCGACGCGTGCGACGATGGTGTCTTCTGTGGCACCGCCGACGAGGCGGGAGAGGTTTGTGCGGACGGTGACGCGGGCGCGTGCTTTGAGCTGGATGCCGTCTTTGGCGACGGCGTCGATCGTTGGTCGTCCCAAGCTTGGGTCTGGGCAGTCGATGACCTTTGGGTTGACCGAGGTGTTGACGGCGTCGAGGATGTCGCGGCCTGCCAAGTCGATGGCGGTGGCGACATTCCAATCGAGATCGATGCGGGCTTTGTTGGCGGCGATGATGGCGGAAACTACATTTCCGACATTGCCCCCGGCGAGGTAGTGGCTTTCGAGGTCGTCGGTTGTTATGCCTGAGATCCCGGACTTAACGAGGCGGATGAGGTTGATGACGATGACATTGGAGTTGACCTTCCGGAATCGCATGGCGACGATGGCAAAAAGGCTGACCTTAGTCTTCGAGAAGTAGGCTTGGAGCCAGAGCTGAAAGTAGTTGAAGAGGATGATGGCGAAGATGAAAAGTACAAATGCTACGATGCCAACTACGATCCAGATAAGTGCGTTACTCATTGTCTATCTCCGTTTGGTAGAACGATTCGGACTTATTCTATGCCTGCCGAACTTCGATTTGGAGTCCATCGACGGATACAACTCGGATTGGGGTATCTTTGTGGATGATTTGACCTTTGGCGATGGCATCGTGGCGTTGGCCATTGATTTGGACGATGCCGACGGGGTGGAGATCTGTGAGGGCGGTGCCGGTTTGTTTGATGAGGGCGTTGCGTTCTTCGCGCCAGTGTGAGTTTGCGAGGTCTTGTTTGGTGGCGATTTCCTCTGCGGAGTCGCCGAACATTTTTTTGCCAAAGGGGGTGTTGGGAAGCATTTTGAGCCCCCAAATGAAGATCATGGGGCCCAGAACCATGGTGGTGAGGAGGCCGATAGCACCCCATGTGGTGTCGTGCTTAAAGAGAAGGACGATGCCGACGATGGCGCAGATGCCAGCGGAAAGCCCGATGACGCCTCCGGAGGGGACGAGTGCTTCGACCATGAGGAGGATGGCACCCAGGAGGATGAATCCGAGCCCGGCCATGAGGAGGGTTTCCATTTATGCGTTCTCCGGATTGGATGACTCTTCTGACGATTCTTCTGGTGACTCTTCTGGCGACTCTTCTGGTGATTGGGAAGTGACCCGGTCAACGACGATTCGCATGGCCTCGACGCTGGTGACTCTGATTGGGGTGCCCGCTTCGATGTAGCCGAACTCGGCGACGACATCGACGAGTTTGTCGTTGATGTCGGCTTGCCCTGCGGGTCGGAGATCGGTGGTGGCGATGCCTGTTTCCCCAGCGCAGAGGGTGTGGTCGTCATGGGACATGGCACTAAAAATTGATTGGGAGTCTGATTGGGTGACTCCTGAAACTGCTGAGAGGATGAGCTTGTCGAAAATGGGAATCCGTTCGAGGTTTCGGCTGATGAACCAGATGACGACCCCGGCAGAAAATGAACCGAGCATGATGGTGACCAGTGCGCCCAGGAGGTCCTGCTGGGTGTCCGCGCTGGAGAGCGATGACCCGGCGGGGATGAAGGACCAAAGAATCCCGGCGAAGAGTGAAACGAGCCCCAAGATGCCGAAAACCCCAAATCCAGGCACAACAAAGGCCTCGATAGCCAGCAACAAAAGCCCGGCGATGATGGCGATGATCTCCCACCAGCCCGCAAGCCCGATCATCGCAGGCGGAGCGATCATCGCGATAAGTGTAAGGACAGCGACGGTGCCGCCGATCCCGGTACCTGGAGTGATGAGTTCGACGAACATCGCGATGAGGAAGATGGCGATGAGGAGGCCTCGGACGGGCAAGGAGGTCATGAAGCGGACGAGCCCTTCGGACCAGCTTTCGTCGGCGCGGTCCATTGCGGTCGCGCCCATAAAGGCCATGAGTGCGGCATCATCGGTGATGATGCCCGAAGAAAATCCAAGGTCGATGAGTTGTTGTTCACGCATCACGATGGGGGCCGAGCCGTCGGTGATGTAGGCGATTGCGGTGTAGCGGTTTTTGTCGGAGGCGGTGAAGATTGGGCGGGCTGATTGGGATTCGAGTGTGAGCTCAAGTTCGCGTTCTAAATCATTAAATTCGCGGACGACATCGTCGAGGGTATCGCTTGCTGGGCGGAAGGATGTGGTGTCATTTGGATCCGCTGGCGGGGGGGTGAACTGGGCGGGCAGTTTGTCGGTTTCTTTTGCATCTGCATCTGCTTCTGTTTCAGATTCAGGGTCAGGGTTAGGGTCTGAGCTAGAAGCAGCCTCATCGGTGACGCCTGTGGGTCGGCCTCCGGTGACTTGTGCGATCAGGGGCATGCCTCTTGGGGCATCTTCACCAAAGATGGTTCTGTATTCAGATTCGTTGATGGCGTAGCGTTGTCCGGTGGCGTTGTTTTCGATTTGCCAAAGTTCGATGCCGTCGATGACGATGGCTTGGACGAGGTATTCGTCGTAGCCGTTTCGGCGAGCTGAGTCGGTGACATCGGCCAGCAGTGGGGGGAGGATTTTGGTGCGTTCGTCGGGGGTGAGCCCTCGGAGCCCGCCTCGGGTTTTGTTGCCTTGGGTGACTGTGGTCATGATGACGGGGAAAGCATCACCCATCGCTGCGGGTGAAGAAGAGATGATTTCATGGCAGGCCAGGGCGATGATCGCGCCGCCGGAGTAGGCGTCGGTGTTGACCCACGCGATGGTGTTGGTGATTGAGGAAGATTTGATCCTGTTGGTAATATCAAGGACGGCTCCAACGCCGCCGCCTGGAGAGTTGATTTCAAAGACGATCGCGTTGTATCCCCCGGCCTCGGCTTCGGAGATTCTTCGACCGACACTCATCGCGGTAATGGCATCGATCGCCCCCTCGATGGTGATGATCGCGATGCGGTCGGCCTGGCGGGATGCAGGGACGGAGACGGGGGAGGACGGTGCTGGCTGGGCAAGCGATACGGTTGCCAGCAGAACGATGGCGATGAGCATCGTGGAGCGGAGCCAGTTCGGGATGATTGGGATTATGTTCACGCTCGTATTGTACGGCATTGAAGCCGCCAAGATTCACTTTTTTCTGGGTGGCCCGATGGCGGGCTTTGTCACCTTCGGATCATGGAATAGCGAAGATTATACAGGTCGCACCCGGCCTCTTCTCTGGGTGCCATGGTGGATTTCTCATAAAACCGTATAGTTTGTTATCCGAGGGTGCCACTACTCGCCGTCTTCGGCGCAGTAGTGTCTTGTGAACTTGTTGGTATTCCAAAGACACTACTGCGCATAAGAATGCGAGTAGTGGCACCCTCGGATA
>JAESRA010000212.1 GCA_016764895.1 Phycisphaerales bacterium
GGGGAGTTTGTGGTGGAGGAGGAGGGCGATGGCGTAGAGGGCGAAGATGCCTACGAAGATGATGCGGATGGATTCGCCGAGTTCTTCGTGTTCGTGGAGGGCGTAGTCGATTGCTTGGGTGGAGTATTGGACGGAGTGTTCGACATATTCTTCGGCGGCTTCGCCTGTGAATGTTGCGGCGAAGAGGGAGAGGGTGCCTAGTGCGAGGATGATGAGTCCTGAGAGGAAGAGGCCGCTGCGGTGTTTTCGGCAGAGGAGACCCATGAGCATGGGAACCCATGCGATGGCGAGGATGCCTATGGGGAGGTGGACGATGAGTGGGTGGAGGCCTTGGGCGGGGGGTAATGGTGGGAATCCGAACATGGGTGATCTCCTTTGTGTTTGGTTGGTGGACGATACTAGATGGGATTTGGGTTTGGGGCGTTTTGTTGTGGAGAGGTTGCTTTAGTGGCGGATTGTGAGGACGGAGTTGTTGGTGTCTCTGAGGACTTTTTCGGTGGTCGATCCGAGGAGGATGTAGCTGAGTTTGGTTCTGCCTTTGGCACCGATGACGACGAGGCCGATGTCATCTTTTTGGGTGCGGGCGACGATTGCTTTGGTGTAGTCGACGCCTGAGACGAGTTCGGATTCGATGGTGAGATTTGGGAAGTTGTTGGATAGGCGTTGGCGTATGCGGTTGAGTTGCATGAGGAGGTCGTCTTTGTAGGTGATGAGGTCGTCGAGGGCGTCGTGTTGGAAGCCGGCCCAGCGGGAGCTCTCGAAGGGGTTTGAGTAGACATGGACGAGTTTGAGTTTGGCGCTGGCGTAGGTGGCGAGCTGTGCTGCGTGCTGGGCGACTTTGTCTGAGTAGGTGGAGAAGTCGATGCAGGCCATGACGGAGTCCATTTTTTCTGGCCAGTCTGCGTGGACAAGGAGGACATCGATTGGACAGCGGCGGGCGCACTTTGTTGAGAATGCGCTGGCGCCTCTGCCTGGGCCACCGTCGCCGAAGGTGCCGATGACGAGGAGGTCGGCGTTGATTTTTTTGATTGTTTTGATGACCGCGTCGATTGGGTGATCGATGACGGAGTGGAGTTCGACTTTGATGTCCCCGAGGACATAGGTTGCGGTTTCTTTGAGCCTTGCTTTGGAGTCTTCGATGGCTCTGGATTCGATTTCGCCCCTTGCGACTGAGGAGATGAGGGCGACCTGGACGACATCTTTTTCGCTGACGACATTGAGGATATGAAGGGATGCACCGGTCTTTGTGGCGAGTTCTGCGGCTTGGCGGAGGGCGACGAGAGAACATGGGGAGAAATCGGTGGCTGCGAGGATTATTTTTGGATTTGTCATGCTGATCTCCCATTTGTTGATCTGTGAATGTTTGCACTCATCGACTTATGGATTGTATACAAATTCA
Source organism: Phycisphaerales bacterium (assembly GCA_016764895.1). GTDB lineage: Bacteria > Planctomycetota > Phycisphaerae > Phycisphaerales > UBA1924 > UBA1924. Next base: position 1,400 of record JAESRA010000212.1, read on the forward strand.
TCTTTGGAAGCCATGATCTGGTGTTTCTCGATCGTGTTTTGGATTATTGCTTGGCTGGTCGGAGAAGCGGGTCTGGCGTGATAGGATTGAAACTCCTATTGTTTGGGCATGAGTGACACATTGAAGAGCGTGACTGGTGAGTTCCTTGAGATTGAGGGTCGGATTGCGCTTGGGGGGGGGAGCAAGGCGATTGAGCGGCAGCATGGGAAGGGGCGGCTTACTGCGCGGGAGCGGGTGGAGTTGCTTGTTGATAAGGACAGTGAGTTTCAGGAGTTTGGGTTGTGGGCGGCGTTCAATATGTATCAGGAGGCCGGGGGTGCGCCGGGGGCTGGGGTGGTGACGGGGATTGGGTGTGTGCATGGGGTGCGGCACATGATTATTGCCAATGATGCGACGGTGAAGGCCGGGGCTTTCTTTCCGATGACTTGTAAGAAGATTATTCGGGCCCAGACGATGGCGATGATGGCGCGGCTTCCTTTGATTTATCTGGTGGATTCGGCGGGGGTGTTTTTGCCGATGCAGGAGGATGTGTTTCCTGATACGGATGACTTTGGGCGGATTTTTCGGAACAATGCGGTGATGAGCGCGGAGGGGATTCCGCAGATTGCGGCGATCATGGGGTTTTGTGTTGCTGGGGGGGGGTATCTGCCGGTGCTGTGTGATACTCTTTTGATGACGGAGGGGTCGGGGTTGTATTTGGCGGGGCAGGCGCTGGTGAAGGCGGCGATTGGGCAGGATGTTTCGGATGAAGATTTAGGGGGGGCGGCGATGCACTCGCAGATTTCGGGGACGATTGATTTTCGTGAGCCGACGGATGAGGCGTGTTTGGAGCGGTTGCGGTCGTTGGTTGATAAGTATCCTGATCGGAAAGTAAAGGTTGATGAGGCGGAGCGGAAGCGGTTGCATTCGCATCGGGATGTGATGGATGTGTATGACATCTTTACGGATTCGCCTGGGGAGCAGTATGATGTGAAGGAGATTATTTCGTGTGTTGTGGATACGGGGGCGCGGACGGTTGATGGGGAACGGGTGCTTGGGCCTGACTTTGATGAGTACAAGGCCGAGTTTGGGGAGTCGCTGGTGTGTGGGTATGCGAAAATTGGAGGCCATGCGTGCGGGATTGTGGCCAATCAAGGGAAGTTGACGGAGCGGAAGATGGCTGGGGGGAAAGCTGGGCCTGGTAAGTCGGCCAATATGCCTCGGGTGATTTATGATGACAGTGCGGATAAGGCGGCGCGGTTTATTATGGATTGTAATCAGCGGAAGATTCCGATTGTGTTTTTGCATGATACGACTGGTTTTATGGTGGGTCGGGATTCGGAGCAGGCGGGGATTATTCGGAGTGGGGCCAAGATGGTCAATGCGATGGCCAACTGTGTGGTGCCCAAGATCGTTGTGATTCTTGGGGGGTCGTTTGGGGCGGGGAACTATGCGATGTGTGGGCGGGCGTTTGATCAGTTTGTGGCTTTTGCTTGGCCTGGATCGAAATGCGCGGTGATGGGGGCGGGGTCGGCGACGGGGGTTTTGGCGATGATTGAGGAGCGGTCGCGAGCTCGGAAAGGGGAGGAGATTGATTCGGAGACGCACCAGGCGATTTTGGATGCTGTTGCGGATTCGTATAATGAGCAGCAGGATATTCGGTATGGTGCGGCGCGGGGGTGGGTGGATCGAATTATTGAGCCTCATATGACGCGGGAGGAGTTGATTGGTGCGCTTGATGGGGCCAGTCAGGGGTGGGATTATTCGGTTGGGTTTAAGACTGGGGTTTTGCAGGTTTGAGATGGGATGGGGATGGAAACGGGGGAAGAATATTGAACGCCGGGTGAAGAGAAGAAAGACCCCCTCCGTCCGCGAAGCGCGGACACCTCCCCCGGAAGCCCGGGGGAGGAGGAAGATACTGCTTGCCGAAGACGGTCAAGCCGTGGCACCCGATGTTTTTTTGTATTGCGAAGACCCGACTGCGCCCAAGAGGGCGAGTCGGGGCACCCGGCGTATAGGAGGGTTGTGTAAAGCGTGCTTCGCCGAAGCGAGCGAAGCACGGCACCGGCACACTCAAAAAACCGTCCTTTCGGACGGTTTGGGGTGGTGATGATTTGGATTCGTTTAGCTTCGTCTGCGGCGGGAGATGACGAGGCCGCCGGTGAGGAGGAGGGCGATGGCGCCGGGGGCTGGGATGGTTGCGGGGCCGACTCTGATGGAGTCCATCATGAGGAAGCCGCCGTTGCTGTAGTTGCCTGACACTTCGACGCTGGAGAAGCCCGTGTCGAGTGACCAGCCGTTCCATGACCAGGCGCCGCCGAGATCGGCTTTGACGGTGCTTTGGGCGAGGAGTTGATTTTGATCGTCGAAGAACTTGATGGAGCCGTCGGCTTTGTCGGAGTTTGTGGCGAAGAAGCCGCCGAAGGATTTTTGGGCTTCGTTGAATTGGTAGGTGACGCTTCCGGAGCCGCTGCCCATGAAGTATGAATCTTCGTAGGCCCGGACTGTGCTGTTGAATCCCCAGCCGCTGGTTCTGTGGATCCAGCCGTTGTTGTTTGCCGATACTTCACCCATGCCGTCGAAGATGGAGACGGCTTGGCGGACGAAGCCGCCTGGCATATTTTCGAAGCCCTCGATTTGGAAGGATTCGAATTCGTCGATGGTGATGATGTCGGCGTTTGCGGTGGCTGTGATGGTTGTTGCGACCGTTGCGGCGATGGCGATGATGGTGGTTTTCTGAGTCTTCATTGGTGTGTGTCTCCCTGTGTTTGGTGTATTGAGTCTCGTTGAAAGATGCGTTTGGATTGGTGGGATTGGTCGTTTGTTTGGAGGGGAAACGGGA
>JAESRA010000213.1 GCA_016764895.1 Phycisphaerales bacterium
CCCATGTATCATCTCCGAGGGCTTTCCCGTGTTGTGGTACTGCACCAAAATGGCGAGCAGCGGCACCAAGCCAATGTGGCATGAGCGCTCAGTATGGCAATTCTGGATTCTTATAAGGAGAAGTTAGATGAAGATTATAAAACACCGCGGCAGAATCGCCCCACTAGCAATAGTTGTAGCCGCTTGTATATTGCCCTCCAGTATTGCGACTGCGGGTATTGGATCTGTTGAAGTGAGCTTTGAACTTGAAATTGATGAAGCAGGTGAAGTTTCTTGGATTGATGTGGGCGATATTTTTAGTTCAACATTTATTCTTGCACCTGGCTTTGATAATGCTGCGAATCAAGATATTTATGTAAGTAGTAGTTCTTTTGGTGATGTAACTCATTTCATGAATGGTTTTGATCCCGCCATTAGTGCTGCGGGTAATTTGATAGTGTCAACGAGTGCTGGTCTTGATAATTTCACACTAAATTTTCAAGCGTTTTCTGATGGTTTTGATGGAGGCGCTCCAGTTCACATAGCGATAGCATTTAACAGTCAAGATGTTTTTGATAAAGGTGTGAATGGCAATTTGGATTTTGAAGACATCATTGCGGGCTTTAGCAACTTTGATTTATCAGATGGCGAAGTGGAAATTTTTGGTGGCGTAGGTCAAAGTGTAACGGGGCGTTTTAACACCTTCACTATCCCAACCCCTGGTACTATGGGACTACTCTGCTTTGGCGGTTTGATTGGAACCCGCCGACGGCGCGTTGGATAAATATTGATCTTTTGAGAATACACCTGATTACGCTGGACTGATGGGCTTTGTGGGATTGGGTGTTTTTTTGTGCGGTCATCGCTTGAAGAAAAGAAAGACCCCCTCCGTCTGCGAAGCGCAGACACCTCCCCCGGAAGCCCGGGGGAGGAGATTCAGAGAAGACCCGAATCACCGAAGACGGTGAGACGGGGCACCCGCCCCCCAAAGTGTGATGATCAAGTATTGGTGGACGCGATGAAAGATTTGATGGCGGTTGTGGCTTGGGCGGTGAAGTTTGGGGTGGTCCAGATGTTGTTGTGACCGGCTTGGTCTATTTGTAGGAGGGTGGTGTTGGGGGATGCTGCGGTGATTGTTTTTGAGTCGGCGATTGGGGAGACGGGGTCGTTTGAGCCGTGGATGATGAGGAGGGGGAGGTTGAGGTCGGTGGCGAGTTGGTCGCGGGCGAAGCCGTGCCATTTTGGGCTTACGCCTTTGAGGAGGCCGATGATCCAGATGGCGGGTTTGAGGTTGAAGTAGGTTGGGAGGCCTCGGAGGTGGATGACATTTCTGGCTGGGGTGATGGCGTGGATGTAGGGGGATTCGGCGATGATGGCTTTGATGTTGTGGTCTTTGGCGTGGTCTTTGGCTAGGCGGAGGGCGATGCCTGCGCCCATGGACCAGCCGAAGATGATGGTGGGTTTTGGGTCGAGGGTGTTGAGTAGATTGTGGAGGTCTTGGTGTTCGGTGGTTCCCATTTGGGCGGTGCCTGTGGATTCGCCGTGTCCTGGGAGGTCGAGGGTGATGATTTCGGAGGCGAGGTTTTGGAGGTGCGGGATTCTTTGGAGGGCTCCGATGGAACTTGAACCCCAGCCATGGATGAGGAGGAGGCGGGGGGCGGTTTGGGGGGATGGGTTGAGGGCTTTGATTTTCCATGCCATGAGTGTTTGGCGGTTTGATTTGAAGTTGAATTGTTCGTAGTCGAGGGGGGTATCGAGTTCGGAGGGGTCGCCGGGGAGGTTGCGCCAGAGGGCGTAGGCGTAGGTTCGCTTTGGGGGGTGGAGGAGGGAGTAGGCGGTGTAGAGGGTCAGGATGATCCAGAAGGCGAGGGCGCCGGTGGTGAGGAGTTGGAGGAGTCCTAAGAATGGGGGCATTTTTTTGGGTCCTGGAAGAGAAGATAAGAAACGGGCTGGAAGCCCGTTCTACCGAAGAGGGATTAGAAACCTACTAGGGCTTTGATGTCGTTGAAGGTGACCAGGAGGAACATGGTGGCGATGAGGGCGAGGCCTGCCATGGTGACGACATTTTGGACGACGATGGGGATGGGTTTGCCTCTTATCCATTCGTAGATGAGGAAGAGGAATTGGCCGCCGTCGACGATGGGGATGGGGAGGAAGTTGATGACGGCGAGGTTGATGGAGATGAGTGCCATGAAGAAGAGGACTTTGATGATTCCTTCGTCGGCGATTTGGGTGCCGATGTGTGCGATGCCTACGGGGCCTTTGAGGTGTTCGACTTTGACGGTGCCTTGGGAGAGGCGGAGGAAGGTGAGGTAGGTTTGGAGCATGACTCGGCGGGATTCATGGATGCCGCGACCGACGGCGTCGATGGGGCTTGTGGCTTTGTCGATTTGTTGGACGGGGAGGAAGAGGGTGGACATGTTTGGGCCGCCGGGCCAGCGGGTGGTGAGGGATTTGATTTGGGCTTTCTGTTCATTTGTGAGGATGATGGTTGTTTCGTGGAGTGTTTCATCGCCGAGGATTGTGTAGGTGACGGTCGAGCCGAGTCCGCCGCCGCTGATGAGGGCGCTGGCGAGTTGGTCGAGGGTTGTGATCTGCTTGAGGTTGACCGAATAAATTGAGGCCCCATTGGGCAGCGAGGTCGATGGTGTTTGGCTGACAACGGCTGATCGGGTGACGATTGGTAGGGTGTAGGTGGTGGTGTCTGGGTAGAAGCCGACTCGGCCATCGTCGGAGACTTGGACGGTGAGGTCGACCAAGCGATCGCTGTTATTTACGGAACGAAGGACCTGGATGTCGATGGGGAGTCCGGTGTTGTCTCGGATGGCTTTGATGCCGGCGTCGAGGGAAGGGTATTTGGTGCCGGCGATGTTGGTGAAGATGTCGCCGGGCATGAGGCCTTGTTTGGTTTCGGCGGCGGAGACATCGGGGTGGACACGCATGAGGCCTGTGAGGCCTAGGAGGTGCTGGATTTGGAGGGGGGTGCCGTCGATCTCGACTTGCTGGGTCATGAGTTGTTGCTGAGGGGCGATGGTGAGTTCGTTGATTTGGCCATCGGGTGTTGTGTAGGCGATGAGGAGTTGGCCTGAGGTCGCGGCGAGTCTTTGGATATCGACTGTTGTTTCTACGGGTTGGTTGTTGATGGCGGTGATGGTGGAGCCGGGGGGGAGTTGGTTGAGGCCATAGTCATCGGCCCGCTGGTTCCAGAGGCCGAGATCATCGGTGAGGATGAGTTCTGTACTGCGCAGGGGGGTGACACCGAGATCGAGGAGGCCGAGTTGGGCTCCGGGTTTGAGGTCGGCTTGGTACTGGATTGGGTGATTGATGCCGTCGCGTTGGATGATGATGATTGCGGGTTTGGAGGGGCTGGACATGGCGGCTTCG
>JAESRA010000214.1 GCA_016764895.1 Phycisphaerales bacterium
CACGCGCGCCATCAGCATCGCGCCTTCCACCGTGATCAGTATCAGCTGCGCTAGCCGTTGCGCACGCTCGGCCGGCACACCGTCTGCCTGCAGCTGCTCAATAAACGGCTGACGCCAGTTAGCAAATGCCAGTTGCCCTGCTTTGGCCAGCGACTGGGATTGCGGCGTGGTTGAAGCGGCCAAGCGAACTGAGTGCGGCCGGGTGGCTCGATGAGTCTGCCCATACCCAGAGCCGGTACCGATCCGCGCTCGAACTTGTTTCCAATGATCACGCGGACCCGGCGTTTGCTTCGCTCGCTGTTGCGCAGGCAGAGCGTTCGGCATCGGGGATCAAACTGCCCGCCAATCAATCGAAGCCGTGGCATGAACAGAACGGTGTTTATGTCAATGCGGCATTGATTGCTCTGATTGTGGTTGCCGGGATGTACATGCCGGTGAGGCCATCGCCTAATCCGATCGCCGCGCCCGCATCCCCGGTTGAGATCGCTGGGGCACAAGAGCAGATTCAGCAACAGCAGCAAGACCTCGAAGAACTCGCCGGCGATCTGGAGGCCGATGATGAGTTGATACAGAAAGCCCTCGAAGACCTCGAAGCTCTCGAACAAGAACTCACAGCCTCCCAGCTTCCTCAATCGCCATCGGATGTAGATTCGACCGCGACCAGAGCCGCGTCGCGTGTTGGGCAACTCGCCGACGAGCTTGATGAGCGGGCACAGGAACAGCAGATGGAGGAGCAGGCCCTCCGCGAGCAGCTTGACAAGCTCAAGTCTGAATCGTTGTCGGATGAGTCTGATCTTGATCGGTTCCGCGAGCAGCTTGCTGAGGGGAACTATGAGGAGGCGATTGAGGAACTTGATTCGATCAATGAGTCGCTCGATTCGATGACTGATGCCCAGCGGCAGCAGGTGGCGGAGGATTTGGAGTCGCTGGCCAATGCGATTGAGCCGGAGTCTGAGCCATCGCCTGAATCCTCGTCTGAATCATTGCCTGAATCATTGCCACCATCGGAGCAGCCGCAGGGAGATCAAGATCAATCGGCCAATCAGGAAGAGGCCCCGCCGAGTCAGGCCGAGGAATTGTCCCAGGCTCTCAAAGAGCAGGCCGAGCAGATTCGCGAGCATGAGCCGGATCAGTCTGAATCGCAGGATCAGCCGCCGCAAGAGCCCGCCGAGGACAGTCCTAAGCAGTCCCAGGCCAAGGAATCTCAGAATGAGGATTCAGCGGAAACGGGGGAGGAAACGGGCGAGAAATCAGGCGAGCAATCGGGAGAGCAATCGGGAGAGCAATCGGGAGATGAGCAAGAGGGTCCGGGGCAGCAAAGCCAAGAGCAGTCTGGCCAAGAGCAGCCTGGGCAAGAGGAAGGTAGGCAAGAAAAAAGTGGGCAAGAAGAAAGTGAACAACGAGAGCCCGAGCAAGATCAATCGGCTTCGGAGCCATCAGAGAACGGCGAGCCCCGCAAACAATCGGATCAGAGCGAGCCGGGTTCTGAATCCGATCCAGAATCTCAACCACAAGATCAGCCGGGCGATCAAGAGGGTGATCAAGAAGGTCAGCCAGAAACCCAGCCAGAAGGTCAGCAGGAAACCCAGCAGGAAACCACTCAAGAAGATCAATCGGGCGATCAGTCAGATCAGCAGCAGCAAGAAGGCGAAGAACCAAGCCAAGAGCAAGGCACCGAACAACAGCAACAGCAACAAGAGTCGCCGGGTGAGCCGTCCAATGACAATTCTGCACTCCGCAAGATGCTCAAAGAGGCGCAGGAGCGATCCGATGGTGCCCAGGACGATCGTGAGATGGCCGAGCGATTGAGGGAGCAGCTTGAAGACCAACAACAAGACCAACAACAAGACCAACAGCAAGATCAACAGCCCGGCGATCAACAGAGTCCCGGCCAATCAAATCAAGACCAGCCCAGCCCAGATCAAACCATGCCCGGCAGCGGCGCGGGCGGCGACGACTCTGCTCTGCCCGATCAACCCAACGACGAGCCAACAAATGCGCAGGAGTATGTCCCTGTTCAGGCCGCCGATGAGCAGGCGCAGGCCGATGACGCATCGACCCCCATCGGCAAGTGGTACAACCCAGATGGGGAGCGTCCAGAAAAATCCGGGCAATCGACCAGTACCGCCGAGCGGTTCAGAAAGGCCGCCAAGAATGCACGCGAGCAGGTGGATGATCGGCGCGTGCCGCGCCGGTACCGCGATGTGATCAGTAATTATTTCAAGCAGCTCGACGAGCGGGCAAGCAAACTCTCGCCGGCCCCATCATCTGACGGTGCCGATGCTCCGGCCCCCGCCTCCAAAAAGAATTCCGAATGAACCTCATCCTTGACCAACCAATCTGGATGCTCGTCATGGTTCTTGGGTTTGCCTCGGCGCTCATCGGCTGGCGGGTGCTGCGGGGCTTGCCGGCCTCGCGACGGGTCATCGTTGTGGGCGCACGCTTTGCTTCGTTTACTTGCTTTGCCCTTGCGCTCGCTGGTTTGCAACGGGTTCACACAACCGATCGACTGACTGTTGTTGCGGTGGTGGATACCTCGGGTTCGATCAAGGGCTTTGCAGATTTGGGGACTGATGACAACGGGTATCGGGTTGATATTGAGCTTGTTTCTAGGCGGTTTATTGCCAATGGCTCAACCAAACATCAAGACGACGACCGGCTCGGGATCATCGCGTTTGACGGCCATTCTTCGGTGGTGCTGCCGCCTCGGATCATCAACACCAATGCGGAAATTTCCTTCGAGACCGCGCCCGCCGATGGGACCAACATCGCCGCGGCTTTGCGCAGGGCCCAGTCGCTTATTGCGGGCGATTCGCGCGGGCGCATCGTCCTGATTTCTGATGGCGTTTCGACCGCTGGTGCTCTTGATCAACTGATTCTGAGTACCCCGGTCGATGTCGTTCCGATTGAGTATCAGGTTCGCCACGAGGTGCTTATTCAATCCGTAGAAATCCCGGCACGGGTCGCAAAGGACTCGCTCATGCCTGTCCGCATCACCATGCGATCCACAGGCCCCGCCAATGGATCGCTCAAACTCATTGTCGATGGACAAACGATCAATCTTTCGCCAGATACCCCGTCAGGCGGGCTGCCCCTTGCGCTCAAGGGCGGCATCGAACCGATTTCCATCAGCGTCCCGGTTGGGAGCGGGCGTGTTCACCGCGTGCGTGCTGTTTGGGAGCCGGAACTCAGTGCTGATGGGACTCCGATTGGCGATACCAACACGCTCAATAACGAATCCACAGCGTTGACACTTTCCAGCGATCACGGGCGGGCATTGATGGTCACCAGCGATCCCGATAATGAGGCGGCCGCGTTGATCCAGACACTCCAAGCGAGCAAGTGGTCGATCGACACGCTCCGCCCCGGCGAAGTTCCGACTGATATTCTCGGGCTTGAACCCTATGACCTTGTCGTGATGATTAATACACCCCGCGATGCGTTGATGCCCGGCATTGAACCCGCGCTGGATAACTATGTCCGCACCCTCGGCGGCGGGCTCCTCTTCATCGGCGGCTACGAAGCTCTGGGCGCTGGCGGCTGGAACGCCTCGCTCATCGAGGGCGACGAGGACGAGATCGGGCTCATCGCCAATCTCCTCCCGGTCAATCTTGAGATTCCTGATGATGTCGTGACGACCCACGCGGCGGTGATGCTGGTGCTTGATTCATCGGGCTCGATGCGCCGGCCTGTGATGGGGTCATCGCGATCGCAGCAGTCTGTAGCCAACAATTCGGCGGCCGGAGCGATCGAGGTGCTTGACCCGACCGACATGGTCGGCGTGGTTTCCTTTTCCAACATGCCCCGGCTCGTTGTCCCGATCACCCAAAACAACGAGCCCGAACTCGTCCAAGGCAAAATCAAATCCATCGCTTCGGGCGGCGGTACGAATCTAGCCCCTGCGCTCCGCATGGCCGGGGAGCAGTTGTTGGGTATTGAATCCAAAACCAAGCACATTGTGGTGCTTTCAGATGGTGAATCTCAGGATGCCGAGCAGTTGCCGTCGATCGCAAAGGAACTCGGCGAGCAGGGCATCAAGGTCTCGACCATTACCATTGGCGACGATGCCGACGAAAAAAGCATGCGGCTTATTGCCTCAAATAGCGGCGGGGTGTATTACCGCGTGGTGAACCCGGCCGTGCTTCCTCGGATATTTCTCAAGGCGGTGCGCGTGCTGCGCAGGCCAATGGTCCGCGAAGGGGTCATCGATCCGGTCGTTGTTGATCCGGCCTCGCCGATGCTGGTGGATTCGGGTTCGGTCAGTGTGCCCAACCTGACCGGGCTTGTGCTGACCGAGTTCAAGTCCGACGATCCCCGCGTCATGGTGCCGATTGTGAGCAGCCAGGGCGAGCCGATCCTTGCGGGTCATCAGGTCGAGCTTGGGCGCGTTGCGGTCTTTACAAGCGACACTTCCAACTGGGCGGGTGATTGGGTCGGTACCGATTCGTTTGATAAGTTCTGGGGGCATTTGTCGCAGTGGGTTGGGCGTGCTGCGGACCCTGGGGTGGGGGAATTGTCGATCAGTCAGTCCAATGGAATGGGTGGTGGATTGACGATTGGGTACACCGCAATTGACGATGCGGGCGTGCCGATTGATGGGCTGGCGATCCAGGCGAAGGTCTTTACCGAGGGTTCAACGCAGACTGTTGAGATGGTGCAGATCGGTCCCGGGCAGTACGCCGCGGCGTTGTCGTCGGTGCCTTCGGGCGATCATGTGGTGGTTGCGACGCCCAAGCGCGACGGCAAGCCCATCCGCCCGACCATTGGCGCGGTGCATATTGATGACCAGGCCGAGTTCGACACGCTTGAGTCTGACCGGGCTGCGCTCGAATCCATCGCGTCGCGTTCGGGCGGGCGTGTGTTGTCACTCACCGAATCCGCCGATCTCTTTACCCGCGACGGGCTGGCGGAGGTGTCGAGCTATGAGTCCATGTGGCGGACGATGCTGCTGCTGGGGTTCATCTTGTTTTTGATTGATTTGGGCGCGAGAAGAGTCGCGTGGGATCGCTGGATCGCCCAGGCGCGTGCCGAGACGATTGCGGTGTCACGGGCTATCGCTGTGGATCAACTCGCGGCCATCTCCCAGCGTACTAAACAGACCGAGCCGCAAATCCACATTGACCTTGAGCCGATTCGCAGGCAACGCCCCCAGCCGACTAAAGAAAGAGTGGAAGATGATGCGGAAGTTGAGGAACTGAGCTCACTCATGGCCGCCAAGAAGCGAGCCCGCGAACGGATGGACAATGAATAGCAGGGTGCCACTACTCGCATTCTTATGCGCAGTAGTGTCTTCCGAAGGCCCTCTATATTTGAGACACCAAAGACACTACTGCGCCGAAGACGGCGAGTAGTGGCACCCTTCAGACGAGTATCCCATTGAGCGTCAGCTTATCCGCCCCGGTAATCTTGGCCCGCACAATCTGCCCAATGTACTCACTCGGAATCTTCACCCCGTCGGTCGGCACATCAAAGAACACAATCAAATCCCCATCCGTCCGGCCCGACATTTGTACTGTTGCCCCTTGAATCTCCGGGTCAAGCACCGCGATTTTCGCTTGCGGAGCTGAGCCGCCGATGGTGATGCCGACCATTCCGGAGCCAGGCTTGACATCCGTGCCCCGCTTCTTATGTTCGCGGCGTGACAACCCCTCGACGAAAATATCAAACTCGCCTCCGACTTGTTCTTGAGCGATCGAATCAGAGATTTCGGTCTGTAGATTGAGCAGTTCGTTGTTCCGCTGGCGTTTGAGGACATCGGGGATGTCATCGGGAATTTTGTCATACGACACCGTTCCTGGCCTGGGTGAATATTTGAAAATATAGCAATTTTTGTACCGGCTCCGGGTCAGCAGTTCCTTGGTCAGTTCATGATCCTCTTCGGTCTCCGTCGGGAATCCAACGATGAGGTCCCCGCCGAGCATGAGCGGCCGCCCGATCTCCGGCTGATGCAGGTACTCATTGCACCGAGCAATAAACTCGTAATATTCCTCGATCGAATGCCCACGGTTCATCATCTTGAGCATCCGATTGGAGCCCGTCTGAGCAGGCACATGAATAAACCGGCAGATCCGCGGGCAATCGCGGATGACTTGGAGTACATCATCGCCAAAGTCGCGTGGGTAGCTTGTGAGGAATCGCAGCCGTCGGACTGAGGGGACTTCTTCGTGGATGCGGTAGAGCAGGTCGGCGAAGGTCGTGGTGTTGGCACCCTCGAAGGAATCGCGGTTGTGCGAGCCCTTATAAGTCCGGCCTTTCTGAGGCTGAACAATCCCATCCACCGTGACGGCTTCATCATGCTCGAATCGGTAGTGATTCACCGTCTGACCCAATAGCGTAATCTCAACAACCCCCGTATCAGCGAGGGCCTTGATCTCATCAATAATATTCTGAGGCGGACGATGAATCTCGGCCCCGCGTGTATGAGGCACCACGCAGTAGGTGCAAAACTTGTTGCACCCGCGCGTGATCCGGACATAGGCGGATCGTCGCCCATCAAAATCCACAGGCGAGATCATCCGACCAAGATCAAGCGATTCCAGCGAATCACCAGCCGCGGCGAGTGTCGATGATCGGCGTGAAGCATTCCCTTGAAGAGCAACCTGCTTGGCCGATCTGCGGATGGCAACTTTGGGATCAGATTCAGCCAGTGATGCTTTGGTGCGGACCGCGTTGTCGAGAAGTTCTGGGAGTTTGTCGAGTTCTGATGGGCCGCACATGATGTCCACGACGGGCATGCGGGAGATGAGGTCTTGACCATCGCGCTCGGCCATGCAGCCAAGCACACCGACCACCAGGTCCGGTTGCTTGGCCTTTCGGTGTTTCATTTCACCAAGCCGTGACCAGACTTTTTGCTCGGCGCGCTCGCGGACTGAGCAGGTGTTGTAGAGCACGATGTCGGCTTCGCTCGCATCGGCGGTGAAGCGGTAGCCCAGGGCCGTGAGCGAACCAGCAACCAACTCCGAATCGAGTTCGTTCATCTGGCATCCAAAGGTCTCTAAATACACGGCTTTGCTGGGCATAGGACACAGAGTGTACGCGTGGATTGGCTCCAAAGCCCGGCATAAGTTGGCAACAGGTGATACACTCGCCCTGTGACCACCATTGATGACATCCGGGCCTGGTTTGCTGATCTGGCACTTGCGAGCAAGTGTTTGCTTTTGTTCGGAGCCGCCTCGGCGTTGATTATTACCATCGCCCTTTCGCTCCCGCTCCTCCGCATGAACGGGCTCGTCGGCTCTGGTGAGCGCGAACTTGCCAAATCCGTCTACGCCACTTGGATGCTTGGCGACCACCCAAAAACGGGCAAACCGATCGACGCGGGCGGCGCGATCATCACTTCCATGACCCCCGCCCAGTCCCAAACCAATCGCGCCGATCTCCCCTTTCTCGACCGGGCACTGGACCGTTTTGAGCGTTCAACCCACAAGTCTGATTATTTCGACGCCGACTGGGCCGGCTGGAGCCGTGTGTATCGCTACGCGCGAGCGGCCCGCGACGAGAACGCCCAGATCACTGGCGTCGTTATGCTCGAACACAAATCCGCAGGTGCCGGGTGGTTGATGGTCGTCAACCTGCTGTATGTGGTCGCGGCGGGTGTCGTGGTTCTTGCAGTGGCACTTGTGGTCTTTGCGTGGATTACCGAGAAGCTTATTATCAAGCCGGTGCTTTCGTTGCAGAAAACCGCCGAAAAAGTCCGCGAGGGAAATCTTGATATCAGGTCTACCATCGCAACAGGCGATGAGTTTGAAGAACTCGCCGAAACCATCAACCTCATGCTCAGCGAACTCCAACGCCAGCAGGACCAACTCCGCGGCGCCAACGCGGCGATGGACATTAAACTCTCCGAGCTTTCGCAAGCCAATGTGGCGTTGTTTGAATCAGCCCGCCTCAAAGGCGAGTTTCTTGCGAGTGTTTCTCATGAGCTGCGTACACCGCTCAATGCGATCATCGGGTTTGCCGAGTTGCTCCTTGAGATCGTCCGCAGAGATATTGCTGGCGCCGCCGAGCATCCCGAACTGCCTGAGGGGTATGACGCCGAGGAAATGACCAAGCGTGAGCGGTACTTGGTCAATATTGTTTCGGCTGGGCGCACGCTGCTGGAGATGATTGAATCGCTGCTTGAGATGGCCAAGATCGAAGCGGGGCGTGTTGAGCTCAACATCGCGCCGATGAACATCACCGATACTTGCCAGGCCCTTGTGGGATTGATCCACCCCCTTGCCCGCAAGAAAAACATCAAAGTCACGCTCGACCTTGCAGACGATATTCCATTGGTTGAAACCGACGCCAAAAAATTCCAGCAGATTGTGTTTAACCTGCTCTCCAATGCCGTCAAGTTTACTGGGGACAACGCTTCGGGCACGCCTGGGGAGATCACTCTCCGCGCCGAGTGTCTCCCAGACGACGACACCGGGACTGATCGCCTCCGTGTTTCGATTATCGACAATGGGCAAGGGATCGACCCCAGCGACCAAAAACGGATATTCGACAAGTTCCAACAGGTCGATTCGGGGCACACCCGTGCTCATGCCGGTACCGGGCTTGGGCTTGCGATTGTGTCTGAGCTTACCCGCCTATTGCAAGGCGAAATCCAACTTGTCTCTGAAGTCGGATCAGGATCGATGTTCTCGCTCATTTTGCCCTCCAAGATTGATCCCGATCTTCTCGAAGAGACCAAGCTCGAAGCCAAGTTCCGCGGTTCATTGAAACCCGCAAGCTTCAACGGCTCATCGGTCTCGCCTGCTGAATCTCAGACCGCCGATTCATAATGCCGAAGCTCGATTGGTTTGCGTGATCCCTCTTCAAACACCACCGCGATCACATCAATCCGGATTGGTCGATCTCGGTACTGATCTTGCTTTGCGAGCGTCTTTGCAAGTGTGCGGAGTTTGTTTTTTTTAGCCGAGGTGATGTTGGCTTCTGGGTCGACGCGACGGGTATCGCCGGATTTTCGCAATCTTGCTTTGACCTCAACGACGATTACGGTGTCGGTCTTGGGGTCCTGGCACACCAGGTCAATCTCGCCTATTGTCAGCCTTAGATTCCGCGCCACGATCCGGTATCCGGCTTTGCGCATATGACGAGCCGCCGAGTCTTCACCCCGGACCCATACTGTTTTTTGAGATGAGAAGAATCGCCCAAGAATCTTCGAGATGGCATTCAACCCAGCGGCCCGTATTGCTGCTCGGCGATGTAGAGCAAACGGAGCAATATCTCATCCCGGCTCGAAACCCGCGCCCGTTCGATCAACTCGGTGAGATACTTCGCTCGCTCGGTTTCTCTCCGTTCTTGGGTCAACTCTCGGAGGAGCTGGATTTGAGCGTCGTACAAGGACATCGATTCCTGCTTTCTCTCGGCGTACAAAATCCAATAGTTCGCATTTCCCAAGAGTACAGGCCCGGTCCATTGTCCCTCGCCCAGCGTCCACACCGCTTTGTTGAGGAGTTCTGGTGCAAAAAACTTGGTCTCGCTGAACTCGTTTTCAAGCGAGGTTTCGATCTCGCCTTGTGTATCTGTATTGAAGGTGTTGAGATTGGAGGATGCGATTGTGGCAAAGTCTTCTCCCGCGTTGAGCCGGGTTGTGATCGAATCAACGAGTTCGCCCTCAGGTTCAAGCACCCGGATCACTTGCAGGGTCACCGTTGGCGGCGGCTGGAACCGGTTGATGTCGCGTTCATATCGCTGTTTGATATCACGCCATGAGATATTGATGCCTCGGTTGATCTCTTGGTAGAGTGTCAGGCCGACGAGTGTGTCGAGTTCTTTTTGGCGGAGTGCATCATCAAGGCTTATGCCCTGTTCTGCTTGAATTCTCCGGTCGGCCAGCTGTGCGCTACCGAGATTATTCGAAAGAATATTGGATCGGAAATCTTTGAGGAACGACTGGAGTCCGACGCGTTGCTGGGGGGTGAGTGCCGCGATTGTTTCGGCCCGAAGCAACTCGTCGTAGATAATCCCGTCGAGCCGGCCTTTGACGATCTCAATGGCTTGTCTGCGCCAGTTTTTGAGATCGGATTGTTGTCCGAGGGCGACGAGTCGGTCTTCGATGGGTTCAAAGAAGCTTGACACATAAATGGGGTGCCCGCTGATATCGCCGATCTTGGCATCGAGGAACTCGAGCCCGTCATCGCCGCTGCGGATGGCTGTTCGTTGTGGAGTGTTTTTGGTGCCTGAGACGAGAACGGGAGTCTCGGGGTTCGTTGATTCTGAATCGTGTTCTGGGAGTTGTGTCGGTTGGTTGTTTGTGGGCTGATTTCGGGTGGCTGTATGATCAGCCGGTGCATCGGGATTTCCACGAAAATCACCGATCTGAATTGGGGTTGGATCATCATGTTGATTTCCGATGATCTTGTTGGCGGTGCACCCTCCAACGCCTGAGATCAGACCGAGCCCGACCGTGCCACAAACCCCATACAATGTGATGTCAACCAAGCGTCTATGCAACTTTAAACTCCGTTTCATGTCCTAGCATACACCAACAAAAGGATGCAACTATGACCGACTCTGACCAACCCAAGATTATCATCGATGACGACTGGAAATCCTCCGCCCAGGCCGAGAAAGCCAAACTCGTCGCCCAAGAACAAGAAAAAGCCGAAAAAGCGGCCGAATCCGGGGCAATCCCAGGCCTTCCAGAGAAACTCGGCTTCAAAGAACTCGTCTCTATGCTCGCCACCCAAGCCCTCATGTACATGGGTGCCTTCCCAGACCAATCAGGCAAAGCCATGGTCTCCCTCGATGTCGCCCGCCTCAACATCGACCTCCTCACCGTCGTCGAAGAAAAAACCAAAGGCAACCTCACCGACGAAGAATCCACCATGATCACCCAGACCATCGCCGAACTCCAAAACCAGTTCGTCGAAGTCTCCAAAGCCGTCGCCCAAGCCGCCCAAGACGGCACACTCGAACAAATGGGTCAGACACCCCCTCTTGCAGGTGGTGCCCCCGATCTCAAAATCACCTGATCAACCGTTCATGGCGAAAATCGCCCGAACGAGCCGATATGACAGATCGAGATAGGCAGACAAGTAGACACAGACAATAAAGACCTACGGAGCCATAGCCGTGAGCAATAATCCCGCGACCCAAGCAAGCTTCATGCAACGCCATCAGTTCCTCATCCGCCGGCTCCACTCGCTGACCGGCATCCTCCCCATCGGGGTCTTCCTCGCCATCCACCTCGTCACCAACTCCTCGCTCGCTTGGGGTTGGTTCGCCCTCAAAGGCCGAGGCCAAGCCGAAGGCCTCTCCATCGCAGAAGGCGGTGTCCAGTACTTCGCCCACGAAGTGACATGGATCAACACCCAAGTCCCGCACCTCTTCCTCACCGAAGTCACCCTCTGGCTCGCCATCGCCTTCCACTGCATCCTCGGCGTCTACTACGCCACAGGAGGCAAAGGAAACCTCGTCCACTACAAACACCAAGACAACTTCCGCTACACCCTCCAACGCCTCTCCGGCTACTTCGGCATCTTCTTCATCTTCTACCACATCGCCACCCTCCGCTGGGGCTGGACATTCCTGATTCCCAATGGCACCAAATGGTCTCATGATTTCAGTGCCTCGACACTCGCCGCCGCTCTCCAAGGATCGACCGAGGGATGGACGGCAGCCGGGGTCGTTGTTTCGCTCTTCTACCTCGTCGGTGTTTCGCTGCTGGTCTTCCACTTCGCCAATGGCATCTGGACCGCCGCCATCACCTGGGGCTTGACGGTTTCTGAACACGCCCAAAGACGCTGGGGCTATGTCTGTGCCGGCTTCGGCGTTTCCATGATGCTCGCCGCCTGGTCCGCCCTCGGCAGCGCAATGCTCCTGGACTACGACACCGCCCAAGCCGTCGAAGCATCCATGCACGAACCCTACAGCGAGCAGCCCCATATCGAAGCACAGAACGAATCCGCCGAAATCAACAACGCCATCACCCTTCAAACCGATACTCAAGACCCAGACGGCTAATAGACGGCTAAACCAGCACTCCTGCACACCTTTCACACAACACCAATATCAACACAGACCAGACCAGCAGAGGATACGAAATGACTGAGCAAAGAGTAATCGTCGTCGGAGGCGGATTGGCAGGATTGGCCGCCTCGATCCGCATCGCCGAAGCAGGCGTCCCCGTCGATCTCTTCTCCATGGTCCCCGTCAAACGCTCCCACTCCGTCTGTGCCCAAGGCGGCATCAACGCCTGCAACGAAGTCGCTCGCCAACAGGGCTACTCCGAATACCAACACTTCGACGAAACCCTCATCGGAGGCGACTTCCTCAACGATCAACATCCAGTCCTGGAAATGACCAACTGGGCACCCAAAATCATCGACCTCCTCGATCGCATGGGTGTCCCCTTCAACCGCTCGTCTGAGGGCTACCGCGACCTCCGCCTCTTCGGCGGCTCCCTCTTCAAACGCACCCACTTCTCCGGCGCAACCACCGGACAACAACTCCTCTACGCACTCGACGAACAGAACCGCCGCTATGTCTCCGAAGGCAAAGTCACCGAATACAACTTCTGGGAGTTCCTCTATCCAATCACCGAAGGTCAAGGCGACAGCAAACGGGCCGTCGGCATCGTCGCCCAAGACATGCGAACCATGCAAATCCGTTCCTTCCGCGGAGACGCCGTCATCATGGCCACCGGCGGCTGCGGCCTCGTCTTCGGTAAATCCACCAACTCCGTCATCTGCAACGGCGGAGCAGCGTCCCGCTGCTACCAAGCCGGAGCATGGTACGCCAACGCCGAGATGATCCAGGTCCACCCAACCGCAATCCCCGGCGCCGACAAATGCCGATTGATGTCCGAGTCTGCGCGTGGCGAAGGCGGCCGAGTCTGGGTCCCATCCAAAATCGGCGACACCCGCAAACCCAAAGACATCCCCGAAAACGAACGCTACTACATCCTCGAAGAACGCTATCCCAAATATGGCAACCTCGTCCCCCGCGACATCGCCACCCGCGAAATCTTCGATGTCTGCGTCAACGAAGGCATGGGTGTCGATGGCATGAATCAAGTCTACCTCGACCTGACCCACATGGACCCCGACTACCTCACCGAAAAACTCGGAGGCATCCTCGACATCTACGAAAAATTCGCAGGCGAAAACCCACGCTTCCACCCCATGAAAATCTTCCCCGCCGTCCACTACTCAATGGGAGGCATGTGGACCACCTACACCGAAGGCGACTACCAACCCGATGAGCCACGCGGCGAACACAAACCAAAGGGTCAAATCCCCGTCGGCACCGAAGTCGGCCAAGGCCTCAAAGAAGGCGCACCAAACAACGCCATGACCAACATCACCGGTCTCTACGCCTTTGGCGAAGTCAACTTCGCCTACCACGGCGCAACACGCCTCGGTGCAAACGCCCTCCTGAGCTGCATCTTCGACGGCATCTGCAACGGCGTCTCCGTCGTCAACTACATACGCGACGAAAACTTCAAGCCAGTATCAGAACTCGATCAATCCATCTTTGATGCCGCCACCAAAGTCCAACAAGACAAACACGACGCGCTCCTGGCAACCACCGCCAATGGCACCGGCAACAAAGACAACAACCCCTACCAGATCGCCTTTGAAATGGGCGAAATCATGAACGCCCAATCCACCGTCGTCAAAACCGCGGCCGGGCTCGAAAAATGCCTCGACAAACTCGCCGAACTCACTGAGCGATTCAAGAATGTTGAACTCGGAGACGGCGCGATGTGGACCAACCAGTCCCTGAGTTTCACGCGGACAGTGGGGGACATGTTGATCTTGGCCGAGGCGATCGCAAAGGCCGGGTTGCTCCGCGAGGAATCACGAGGCAGCCACTACCGGACTGACTTCCCAGAACGCGACGACGACAAGTTCTGGAAAGCATCCATCGCAAGGTTCAACGCAACGACCGGCAAATCAGACATCGAGTTCGTCCCCGTCAAAGCAGGGCTCGTCAAACTCCGCCCACGAACCTACGGCAAAACCGCACCCGAAAAAACCGACACCAAAACCCCAGAACCAGCCAACGCATAAAGCGATTCGACTGCATTACTCGATACAAAGGATTGAATCATGGGAGCCGCCCAAGCAAGCATCATCGGATCAGACCAGCGCAAAGCCAACCGCGAGGTGGCCGTCGTGGGTCGCAGTGTCATCTTCAAAATCAAACGCTGCGATGGCCCAGGCAAACCCTGGCGATGGGAATCCTTCAAAGTCCCCACAGAGCCCGGCTCCAATGTCATCTCCTCACTCAACTGGATCGCCGCAAACCCAATCACCGCCAACGGCAAGACAACCACTCCAGTCGTCTGGGATTCAAGCTGCCTCGAAGAGGTCTGCGGCGCCTGCACCATGGTCATCAATGGCCGCGTCCGCCAATCCTGCTCCTGCCTCATCGACGAATACGCCCCAAGAGAAGGCGACGAAATCACGCTCGAACCTATGGAAAAATTCCCCGTCATCCGCGACCTCTGGGTCGACCGCACCCGCATGTTCAACGCCCTTGAGCGCGTCAAAGCATGGGTCCCCATCGACGGCACCTACAACCTAGGCCCAGGTCCAAAAGAATCACACGACCACCAACAAATGCGCTACGCCCTCAGCGAATGCATGACCTGCGGCTGCTGCGTCGACGCCTGCCCGCAGTTCTCCAAACAAGATGACGAGAAGAACTGGGAAAGTAGTTTCATCGGCCCGCAAGCCATCTCCCAAGCCCGCCTCTTCAACGAACACGACACCGGCAAACGCCTCAAAGACGAACGCATGGACACCCTCACTGGCCCCGGCGGAATCCAAGACTGCGGCAACTCGCAGAACTGCGTCAAGGTCTGCCCCAAGGGCATTCCGCTGACCGAGTCCATCGCCGCCATCGGGCGCAGCGCGACCGTCCACGCAATCAAAAACTTCTTCACCGGCAAGTAATCAAACTCAAACAATCTCTTCGGTAGAACGGGCTTCCAGCCCGTTTCTTTTTAGATGGGTGCCCCTTAGATGGGTGCCCCGTCGGTGGATTCTGATCCACCTTCGGGTCTTGGAGGTGCCAAAGAAGATGGCAATAGGCAATGGGCAATGGCGGAGAACCATCACATCTTTTCTCTTCATCTTCCCCATTGCCTATTGCCCCTCCCAAGACATGCAGGTGGCAAAGCCCACCAGCATGGCACCCTGATATGGCACCCTGATATGGCACCCTCGGTTCAGAAGATGATTTTATTTATGCGTTGAGATCAAGCCGGGGCTTTCCGTCGTCTTGTCGCCCTTGCCCGCTTTTGGCGGTGTATTTGATTTGGTTTTCCTGCCGATCTTCGTTGGCTTCTTCTTGATCGGCATCAGCCAGATTCCGCACCGCGTCGATCTGCTCGATGTGTTCGACGGCCGCTTGATAACTATCGTGGACCCTGCCGCGACGACGGGCCTTGTCGGTGTCCTCAGCGATCTTCTTCCGAGAAGCCAAATTGCTCGAAGCCGAGACCCCAGCAAGACTTGAAGCCAGATTGTTAATTGCTCCGGTCATATTCTAAGTATCGGATTCACCCATCGCCCAACGCCACCAAAATTCACAATCAATCCACAAATTTTAGGTTTTGTTCGGGTCGCAAGCGTTGCAGGGCTACAAATCAAGCCCCAATGATATTGACGCCACAATCCACATAAATATTCTCGCCCGTCACCCCGCATGAGAGTTCCGAGGCCAGGTACACCGCCGTGCTGCCAACATCCGAGCCTTTGGTGATTCGGCGTAGCGGTGCTTTTCTGATGGCTTCTTCTTCGAGCCCATCGGCACCACCCACAGCCGTACTCGCCAGCGTCCGGAGATAGCCACCAGAGATCGTGTTGACTCGGATGCCGTCCTGGCCAAGTTCGTTGGCGAGGTAGCGTGTGCTGGTTTCTAGGCATGACTTGGCAACAGCCATGACATTGTATCCGAGGATTACTTTTTCGGAGCCGTAGTAGCTCATGGACATGATCGACCCGCCGCCGTTCTTGGCCATCAGGGGGCGGGCGCGGTTGGCCATTGCGACGAGTGTGTAGGCGGAGATGTCAATCGCTTCTAAATACGCCTTGCGAGGGGTCTGGACAAACTTGCCCATTTGGAGCCAGTCCCGATCTGCGTAGGCGATCGAGTGCACTAAGAAATCAAGTCGGTCGTGATCTTCGGCGTAATTTTCGAAGAGTGCATCGAGACTTTCGTCGGAGCCTGCGTCGCATTCGTAGAGTACGGGATCCGCATGAATCTTTGCGGCCGCGCGTCCAGTGCGCCGGGCGTTTTTTTCGCCGGGGATATGGGAGTAAGCGCACTGTCCGCCGTGCTCGGTGATCGCCTTGGCGATGTGCCATGCGTACGAACGATCGTTCGCAACGCCGACAATCAGTCCAACTTTGCCATCGAGAAGCCCCATAGATAAATCCTTTCATGATACCGAACACCGATCCTAGACCTCTAGACCCGGTGTTTGTATATCGAAACTGATGATAGGGCCATCAATTGGTCTACAGTTCACTATGACCAACCACAAAGTTGCAGACACCAAATGCCCGGCGCCAAGCACCAAGAAAGGGGCGCATTATCTGCCTCTATCAGAACTTGCGTCATCCATCCGCCAGACCGGGTTGGTCCAAAGAACTCTCCAGATCGCCTTCGACGAAGACCTTGGGCCACATGATCCACATGATCCACATGGTCAAGACTGGACCGGGCAGTTCATGTTTTCTCCAGATCAGACATCCACAGCCAGCCTTATCATGCGACAGCCCGGCATCGTCGCAGGCCTCGCTTTTGTGCCAGACATCCTCAACATATTCCTACGCCCAAATGAAACACTCAATTGGACCCCCCAAAGTGAAGATGGTGCTTTGGTCAAGCCCGGAGATGCCCTCGGCTCCCTGACCGGTTCTTCAATTGCACTCGTCCGGGTTGAACGCACGCTGCTCAATCTTGTCTCTCGCATGTCGGGTATTGCCACTCGTACCAACCAGTTCGTTCAACTTGCAAGCGGCACCCAAGCCCAAATCTGCGACACCCGCAAGACTACGCCGGGGTTTCGCGTGTTTGAAAAATACGCCGTCCGTTGTGGCGGGGGCACCAGCCACCGCATGGGGCTCTTCGACGCGATCCTCATCAAAGACAACCATCTTGCAGGCTTGGGTGAAGCCGCCTTCAAAGAACGCATTCAATCCGCATCAGCCAAAGCCCGCCAGCAGAACCTTGAGTTCGTTCAGGTCGAAGTCGACACACTCAAGCAACTCGGCTGGGTTCTTGAACTTGAGCAAGGCACCGTCGACATTGTCCTCCTCGACAACATGCCACCCGAAACACTTACCAAAGCCGTCGCGATGCGCAACAATGCGAACCCAAAGCTCCAACTCGAATCCTCCGGCGGCATCAACGAATCCACACTCCCCGCCATCGCAAAGACCGGCGTAGACCGAATCTCCATCGGCGGCCTGACGCATCAAGCTGTGAGTCTTGATATTGGGCTTGATATCGAGACTGATATACAGTGAGTGTCCCAGAAGACATCACCGCTTGGCCGGATCGTCTTGAGTCGGCAGCCAAGGGCACTATTTTTGATCGCATTGTCGTCTTGAGCGAAACGGCCAGCACTCAAGACGCCGCCGCCCGCGCGTGTATCGGGCTGCCCAAAGACCACCCTGCAACGCTCGTTGTCGCGTCCAATCAAACCATGGGCCGGGGCCAACGCGCCAACAACTGGCATGACGCGGTCGGCCTGACCCTGCCGAGTTCATTCGCCATCGGCTCCGAGTTTCTGAGCCTCAACAACCCAAACCTCGCCGCACGAGCGGGTCTTGCGGCTCTCGATACTGTCCAGCATTTCGCCAATGATTACCCAATCAAAATCAAATGGCCCAACGACATCTTGGCGACCAAGGATGAGAACTTTGGGGGGAAAATTGCAGGGGTCCTCATCGAACACTCCCGCGACTCCATCGTCATTGGCATCGGCATCAACTGCTTACAAACCGAAGCAGACCTCCACCCATCAATCAAAGACACCGCGATCTCGCTAAAACAACTTGGTTGTGATGTCCAGCGCATCGACCTCGCGTGCAAGCTCATCGAATCGCTCAACCATTGGTTCAACGATGCAACCGAAGATCACATCCGTCAGCACTGGAAGCAGCACGACGCTCTTGTCGGGCTCGATAAAAAATTCATCTACAACAACCAACCCACCACCGGCACAGTCCTCAGCATCGACCCACTCAAAGAAATCCGCGTGCAAACCAGCGCGGGCGAAAGAACGCTCCCCGTTGAACAAACCAGATTGATTTCAAAATAGGGTGCCACGGTTTGACCGTCTTCGGCAAGCCGTGTCTTTCCTACGATCAGAGCAGCCGTTTGATTTGTTTGCCGAGTTCAAGTGCCCCGTCCTGGGACAATTCCCCAGGCTTCCACCCAAACACCAAGCCCTCCTCGGCACGATCCGGAAACCGTGGGATGATGTGGAAATGGACATGTTCGACCGCTTGCCCAGCCGCGGCCCCGTTGTTCTGCAGAATATTGACCGCAGTGGCCCCGGTCACTTTTTTGATGGCTCTGGTAATCCGTGGCAATACCCGCCCGACCGCCGCGGCGTGTTCATCGGAGAGTTCATCAATCGTCGCGGCGGGTTCTTTGGGGATCACCAACGCGTGTCCTTCGGACAATGGCCCAATATCGAGGAGCGCGATGACGAAATCGTCCTCGTAAATTCGGTGCGCGGGAATTTCGTTTCGGATGATCTTGGAGAAAATGGTGTCACTCATAGCCGTATCGTAGATCGTTCGTTCCAAGCCGACCCAAATCATTGCATATGATCTCTCATGACCGAGATCGCCCACTCTAAACCGGTAATCCGCCAGCTTCCGCCGCTGTTGGTCAACCAGATCGCCGCTGGCGAGGTCATCGAACGCCCGGCCTCGGTCCTCAAAGAACTCGTCGAAAACTCCATCGACGCAGGCGCAACCAAAATCACCGTCGAACTCGAAGCCGGGGGCATCGAACTTGTCCGCATCACCGACAACGGCTGCGGCATCGCCAGTGACCAAATCCGCCTCGCCCTGGCCCCACACGCCACCAGCAAAATCTACGAATCCGAAGACCTCGACAAAATCTCCACCATGGGTTTCCGAGGCGAAGCCCTCGCCTCCATCGCCTCGGTCGCCCGCGTCACGATCCAATCAAGATCACGCGACTCCGACGAAGGCCAATCCATCCACGCCGCGGGCGATAATATTCAAGACCCCAAACCCGCCGGCTGCCCCGTCGGCACGATGATCGAAGTGCGGAATCTGTTTTTCAACACCCCCGCCCGCCGCAAGTTCTTGCGCACACCAACAACCGAGCAAACCCGCTGCCTCGAATGGCTCCGCGACCTGGCGATGGCCAACCCGCTCATCGGCGTCCGCTGCCTGGGCGACGGCAAGGTCAAACTCGACCTCCCACCAAACCAATCGCCAACGGAACGCGCCCTGGCAATCCTCGGCAAAGAACTCGAATCACAACTCGTCGAAGTCCATGTCGATCAGTTCGACAACGCACGAGGCGTCCTCATGTGGGGGCTCGTCGGGCTCCCCTCGATCGCAAGAGCAACCTCAAAAGCCCAACATGTCTTCCTCAATGGCCGGACCATCCGCGACCGCACCGTCACCCACGCTATCCGCGAAGCGTACCGAGGCCTCATCGAACCGGGTCGACACCCGACGGCGGTGCTGATGATCGAAATGGCACCCAGCGCAGTCGATGTCAATGTCCACCCGGCCAAACTCGAAGTCCGATTCCGCGACCAATCAATGGTTCATAGAGCCGTCTACCACGGCATCCGCGACGCCCTCACCCAAGCCGATGTGACA
>JAESRA010000215.1 GCA_016764895.1 Phycisphaerales bacterium
TCCATGAAAACTCGCAAGCCCAGACTTACAAATCATCAACAACCACGCCGCCTGATTCAAATCCAAACCATCACGAAGTTCCCCACTCCGCTTGATCCGTCCCAACGCCTCAAAAAAAGCCACCTGAAAACGATCCCGCGCCACCTCCACCCGTTTCCGTGCCTCTTCATCAACCGCCGCAAGCGAAATCGCCGCCCGATGCATCATGCAACAAGGCGAACAATCACCGCAATGCTGCGCCTCAATCATCGACCAAAAAATCCCCTCCAAATCCGCCAGCGAACCAATCCCATCAATCCGCTCCACCATCGCCCCCACCACCCGCTCGCTGTACACATCGAGCGCCTTCAAATACAACGCATGCTTATCCCCAAAAGTATCATACAACGAAAACCGATTGATCCCCATCGCCGCCGTCAAATCCGAAATACTCGCCGCATCATACCCCTTCTCCCAAAACACACCCATCGCCTTAGCAAGCACGGCATCGGGATCAAATGACTTAGGACGGGCCACAACGAGTCAACTCCTGAAAAATGGTCTATTCATAGGACTATACGCCAAACACCCGCCAAAACAAAAATATTCCCCACACCCACACAGACCATCATTCAAGACCTCATTCAGAACCATCATTTAAGGCATAGTTATCGACTTGTTGATCTGCACCGAAAGCCCAGGCACCCGCACACTGACAACCACCTCATCCCCACTCACCAAACCATCAAATATAAACGACCGCCGCCCATCCTTCATCGGCTCAATTCTGCTAATCGTCGACTCTCGGCTCGGGTTCTTAGGCGCCATCGCAATCAAATCCACAAGCATCTGCTCCTGGATCATATTCGTCACCACAACCTCAACCTTAACCTTCCCATGATCCCTCTCCCTCGTAACCCTATGAAAAGAAAGCTCAACATCAATCACATCGGTCCCCAACTCAATCTCACGACCAACACGCATCAATCCATATTCCTGATCAGCCTCAAGTTCCACATCAAATATCAAATCCTTACTCCCCGCAAGTTGAGCAGAAGAATACGAAACATCAAGATCAAACCGCTCCTCAAGCCCCGCAGTCACCGAAAAATTCATCACCCGAGGCTTAATGTCCCAAGACCGATCCGCAATCGAAGATATCGAACCAGAAAAACCACCAGGCTCAATCAAATACACCCGACCACGAATAGAAAAAGGCCAAGGATTCTTAATCACAACCTGATGCTTATGAATCCCCGTAGTCGCCTCAAACCGATCAGGTGTCAACCGAATACTCGCCAAAAATTGCACCAGCCTCACATTCACACCCGTAATAATCACCGGCGTCCGAGACACCTCAATCTGATGCGAAGGAAGATTCAACTCCGTCTCATGCGCAAGCCCGACCTGTGATACATTCCCAAAAAGATCCACCACCTCAACAACACCCATGCTCAAAGGAATATCAATCATCACAGATTCAAGCGATGGCTCATCAAGCCAAACAATCAACGCCCCCTCAGAACCATCTTCCACACTGCCCCGTCCAGAACACAACAGCATCCGCACCCCAGGCCTGAGATCAATCTCCTCAACAGCACCCCGACCACCAAGATGCTCAATAAGCGTCCTCCACACCAAAAGCTCAGGCCTAGGCATCACACGACCCCGACGACCAGGCTCAATCGTCCAAGGATCACTAAGCACAATCTCAATCTGCTCATCCCCCAAACTCCTCAACTTCCCCTCCCACCATCCATTGATCGCCCGCCGACCCAACCAACCAACACGCGACCACACAGACTCGCTCCCACTGTTCTCCTCCATCAAATATGGCGCATGGACAACACTAAGTCGAGAACCAAATTCACCAGCCCCCGCCGCCAAAGACCACTGCTCGATCATGTCCGACACCGCATCATCAGGATAACTCGGATCATCCATCACCAGCAGCCTCAGCGAATTGTTCGACAACCCCGCCTCAAAAGGTCGGTCCATCGCCCAAAGAACCCCAATCACCGCACCAGGAACATACGGATCCATCATCAAAACAAGCTCGTCAATCTCCTCAGAAACCAACCTCCCCTCATCCTCAATCGCCTCGCTCCCAAAACGCCAATCCGAAACCTGCTGACCATACCGATCCATAAACGGCCCGATCGCAGGCATCGCAATACTCTGGTGATCCAAAAATAATGTAAATATCTCGTCGTGATCGATCGCCGCAATATCAGCAAGTTCCATCGGAACCTCGCTCAAAGTCAAACTCAACTGAATCCCGCTCCCAATCACCCCATCAATCGCCGTCACCAACGAAGAACCCTTCACAAGATCCGCCGCCGTCGAAGACTGATCCCAAACACGCATCTCCAAATGCTTCACCCCAGATTGCCTAGCAAGCTCAGGGATCGCCAAAAGCAACTTCTCATCCATCGAAACCGTCCGCAAAGCAAAAAACGATTCCTTCGGAACATGCCGATTGGCCCCAAACCCACCGGCCACATCACCCCGAACCATCGGAGGCTGCCAAATAAACCCAAGCTCCTGTCTCCCCACAAGTGACCCACCCGACATCACATCGTACACCGCATGGTACCACCCATACCCAGGCAACTCCGGACTCCACTCATCCCCCGTCCCCGACCGATTCCCCCGCTGATCAACCAACCCACCCGTTGAATCAAAAACACGAATATACGAACTCAAATCATCACCCGTCAAATCACGCACCATCATCTTGAGAACCGGAGACTCCTCCCCCGCAACAACATTCCCAGGCGTACCAGTACTCAATCCAATCATCGGCACCTGCGCCACCACAACATCGTCAAACCACGCCCCCCCCTCATAATCCTGCGCCCACACCGTAAACGGCTTCACCTGCCGCTCCCGAGGCTGCTCCTCAGGCTGGAGCAACTCAAGCTCAATACGCACAAACGCCACATCAGGCTCAGTCCCCTCAATATACACCGTCACCAAATTCCATTCCCCAAGTGTCTGGATAAGCCCGGTAGAAACCTCGGTCCCCTCAATATCCTGCCCCGCACGATCGATCATCGTCGCCACCATCCGCGCCCGAGCATGATCAAGCCCCTGGGTCCGCACCCGCGCGCTGATCAAATAATCAGCATTGGGAAACACCGCCAGTTCACCATGCCGCAAAATCAAACTCGTTGAACCCCCAGCAGTAGGCAAATACACCGAACCCCTTCCCCCAAAAGCCGGCGATTCATAATCCAACACCGCCCGATTCCAAATCGGAAACCCAGGCCGATCCCGAGGCACATCAGGATCATGCTGCGCACGAATCCACCCTCTAGGCACAGGCAACGCATTGGTAAACATCTCTTCAAAATCAAAAGCACGCGTCACCCGCCCAGCAAACTCCGGACGCATGATCGTCCCCCCCTCATCCACATCCTTCCCCTGCATCCCCCCAGCAGACAACACCACCGCCGAAACGATCAAACCCCAAATAAATGGGGTGTACCTAGGAATGATCCGCCTGCCTGAAGCCATCTCCCCAGAACATCGGCACTTTGACCCATCTCCATCCATTTCCCGCCCTCCAATAACCCGCCACCCCAAACCGAATACGATCCACTCAGGAGATCAGCCCAATGACCCAGCCCACCAATCCTCATTCTCACCCAAAAGGATGGATCCCCCTCGACCGCTATCGCCCAAATGGCACCACCCTAGAAGCCGCTACCGATTTCTACAACACCATCAAAAAACGCCGAACCATTCGCAGTTTTTCAGACAAACCCGTCCCCAAAGAGGTCATCGAGCAGGTCCTCCTCGCCGCCGGAACCGCACCCTCAGGTGCCCACAAACAACCCTGGCGATTCATCGCCATCTCCAATCCTGAAATGAAACACACCATCCGAGTCGCCGTCGAAGAGGTCGAACGCGACTTCTACGACGACAAAGCCTCCAACCGCTGGCTCGATGACCTCGAACCCTTCGAAACCAACCCAGACAAATCCTACATCGACACCGTACCCTGGCTCATCATCGTCATGGCGCTCCGCACAACAGACGACGGCGGCCAAGTCTACTACCTCAACGAATCCGTCGGCATCGCTGCCGGCATGCTCCTCACCGCCGCCCACCAAGCCGGCCTGGCAACCCTCACCCACACCCCAAGCCCCATGAAGTTCCTCAAAGAAATCCTCAACCGCCCAGAAAACGAACGCCCCTACATGATGATCCCCCTGGGATACCCCAGCGACAACTGCCATGTCCCCAACCTCACCCGCAAACCCCTCAACCAAATCAGCACCTTCATCCAATAGCATCACATCTGGTAGAACGGGCCGGGTGCCACGGCTTGACCGTCTTCGGCAAGCCGTGTCTTGTGGGCAATGGGCAATGGCGGATTCTAAAATCCGGGTGCCCCGTCGGAGGATTCTTATCCTCCTTCGGGTCTTCGAAACAACCAAACCCCCGAAGGCGACCAAGACGGCTCCATCGACCCACCCACAAAAAAACGCCCCAAATCGGAGCGTCCTAAAATCCGATCTTCAATCAACCCTATTCCAACGCCGCCGCACCCGAAATAATCTCGGTAAGCTCCGTCGTAATCTGAGTCTGCCGCACCCGATTAAACTGACGCTTAAGCAAATGCCCCATCTTCCCAGCATTATCAGTCGCAGATTTCATCGCCACCATCCGAGCAATATGCTCCGAAACAATCGCATCATTGAAGCACTGGAACAGCACCGCCTTGACCGCCGCAGGCAGCAAAGTATCCAAAAGCGAATCCGCATCAGGCGAAAACTCATACACCTCCTGCATCGACCCGCCACCCTCATCGCTCTCAACTTCAGGAGCCGAAAACGGAAGCAACTGCATCACCTCAGGCTTCTGCCGGCCCGCACTGAAATACTTCATATACACAATCCGCACCGCAGACACTTCCCCATCAACAAACATCTGGATAAACCGATCCGCCATCCGCTCAATATCCTCAAACGCAGGCTTATCACCAATATGCGTATGATGCACAAAATCCTTATACCCATTAAACTTCAACGCCCCCGCACCCTTCTTCCCAACAACCTCAATCACCCCATCGCCCGCAGCAGAATCCCCACGCAAATGCTTGAGCGTCGTCCGAACCATCGTCCCATTAAACGGCCCACACAACCCCCGATCCGCCGAAATCATCAGCGTCAACTCATGGCCCTCAGCCGCCGGCTCAGTCAACAACGGATGCCCCTCACCAACCCCAGACTCAGCCAATTGAGCCACCAACCCAAACAGCGTCTCGGTATAAGGCCGCGAGGCCACCGAACTCTGCTGAGCTTTGGCAAACTTACTCGTCGCAATCATCTGCATCGTGCGGGTGATCCGCTTGATGTTCCCGACCGCATTCATCCGTTTTTTAATATCGCGTGCATTTCCCATAGGAGGCGATGATAGCCCCCCCCCCAAAGTGCGTCAGCACGAGGGGGACTTCCCATGCTCTGATTTGGTCAATTCATGGCTTCTATTCACAGCTTCTAGTGCCCAGATTCACGCCGCCTAGGTTGCCGCGATTTAGCCACACGCCCGTGCGGGCCCGATGGCTCATCAATCGACTCGATCTCCATCGGAAACGCCGTCGAAAGCCCCGTGATCTTGGGAAGACATGTCGGGGTCGGAGTGGCCTTTGCTGGAAGTCCTCGTTGATCAGAATTAGACGAATTATTCATCTCAGCCATACCAAACCTCTCTTCTTATTTACTCAGCCCAATCCCCGACGGCAAACACGCACATCAAAAACCAGACCTCTCCATCCACACCATGACACCACTCCCCCCCCAACGCAAGCCAATTCCTATGATTCCGCCCCTTCTCCCACTATTCTCCCATCATTCTCCAATCACCAACCCATCATGGGCCAACTCAACCCCATCAGGCAAATCCCTATTGGTCACCGCATGTCCAAGATCATGCGTCATATGCACAAAGTAAGTCCGAGAAGCCCCAATCCGCCCCGCCTCCACACACGCCTGCTCCACCGTAAAGTGCGTCGCATGAGGCCGATGCCTGAGCGCATCAAGCACCAAAGTCCTCACCCCTTGCAACACCTCCCGCGACGAATCAGGAATCTCCACCACATCCGTACAATACCCCAAAGGCAACAACCCACCCAAATCCTCAAGCCCCCCAA
>JAESRA010000216.1 GCA_016764895.1 Phycisphaerales bacterium
ATATGGAGCGGATCCAGCAGAGCTTTGATACGGTTGTTCATACGGTCCCGGCCAAGCTCATCCGGGGGCAGGGGCGCGTGGGCGGGCGAACGCTGGAGCTTCGCCTTGTGGGGACCACGCCCGAGTGGTTCGATCTGGTATCACGGAAGCTGTTGGCGGGGCGTGTGCTTCTTGACCGGGATACTCAACAGAGCGCCAATGTTGTGGTACTGACCGAACACGGGGCGCGGAAACTCTTGGCGGGACGGACCGCGCTGGGAGCGGAGGTCCTGATTAATCGGGGCTACTTCACGGTCGTCGGCATTATCCAATCCGAGAGTACGCAGTCGGGGACCATGCAGACACCCGATCAGGATATCGACGCGTATATCCCGCTCAATGTTGCCAAGGAACGCTTCGGGGACATCACGGTGATCCGGAGCAGCGGGTCCAATACACGGGAACTCGTTGAGCTTCATCAGCTCATTGTGCAGATCGATTCGACCGGCAATGTGGAATCGACCGCGGCGGGGATCGAGCGGATGCTCTCGTTGTTTCATCCCAAGGGCGACTACCGGATGAGTGTGCCACTCGCGCTGCTCAGGCAGGCGG
This sequence comes from Phycisphaerales bacterium, assembly GCA_016764895.1. Lineage (GTDB taxonomy): Bacteria > Planctomycetota > Phycisphaerae > Phycisphaerales > UBA1924 > UBA1924. The sequence continues at coordinate 592 of JAESRA010000216.1, forward strand.
AATCGACCCAGCGGACATTTAATATTGTGCTTGGATCCATCGCGGGGATTTCGCTGCTGATCGGGGGGATCGGGATCATGAATATCATGCTGGCATCGGTGACCGAACGGACGCGCGAGATCGGGATTCGCAGGGCAATCGGGGCGCGGCGAAAGCAGATCATCGGGCAGTTTTTGATTGAGACTGTGGTGCTCTCGGTGACGGGTGGGATTATTGGGATCATGATCGGGCTGCTGATCCCGTGGTTGATCACGCAGTTTGCGGGGATGCCGACGATTGTGACGCTGTGGAGTGTGCTGCTGTCGGTGGTGATCAGTATCGGGGTGGGTATCGTGTTTGGGATGTACCCGGCGATGCGTGCCGCAAACCTTGATCCGATCGTTGCATTGCGGCACGAGTGAGCCGATGCCAACTCAACAAGAACGAGACACCTGATGCATTGGGGAGTTGCCGGGCATTGATCCGAACCCAGACCCGGGCCCGGTGCCCATTGCTGAATATAAAAACCCACGACAACTCTTAGAGTTTGTCGTGGGTTCTGTTTGAGTGTTGATTTGTAGCAGGGAACCGGGGCAGAGAGCCGGGGGTCTGCGGGCTATTGGACCGATGTGGATTCGGGTACAGGAGGAGGCGGTGCTTTGGCAAACTTGCTCCTCCACATGGCCATCGGGATCATGCCGATGGACATCATCGCCAGTTGGCTGATCACGAATACGGACAGCCAGAAGATTGCCGAGTTGGTGAAGCCGTAGGAGTGGAGTCCGACGCCGAGCATGTTGGTGCCGAACCATGACCATGCGGTGATGATGTTGCCAAAGATTGCGAGTTGGACCAGTCCGCGGTCGCGGATCATCCCGCCCCAGCGGGCGTGGAGGATCAGCAGGTTCCAGAGCACAATCAACGCGGCCCCGTTTTCTTTGGCGTCCCATCCCCAGAAGCGTCCCCAGGACTGGTCGGCCCAGATGCCCCCGAGGACGGTGCCCACGAAGCTGGTCACTGTTGCGAAACAGATCACGCCATAGATCATTTTGGTCATGGACTTTCCGCGTTCGCGATCGAGCGTTTTGGTGAGAACCCCGAGGAGCACATAGGCGATCCCCATGAACCCTGCGAAGAAGGTTGCCGAGTACCCGATGGTGATCACGACCACATGGGTCGTGAGCCAGAAGTTTGAATCCAGCACGGCCTGCATCATTTCCATGGTGTCGCCGGAGTTGCCGAGGTTGTGGGCGACGACCAACGAAACGAATCCGATGACCGAGGCCATGATTCCGCCGAGACCGAGTTTCATCTGACGATCAACAACGAGCCCGATGATAATACTGAACCACCCGACAAACACGGCTGAAGAATACAGGTTGGTGATCGGTGGTCGGCCTTGAAGGTAGACCCGGCTTGCCAGACCGATGGTCATCACTGTAAAGGCCACCCAGACCATCGCCGTCATCGAGGCGAGCAATGACTTGGACCAATCCGGCTTGGTGAGCTGGGCACAGAGCATCCCGAAGCAGCCAAAGAGGAATGCAACGACGAACAGGTATGATGCGATGATGAACGGCTGGACCTGATTGAAGACTACCTCGTAGCGTGACTTGCGGGCGTCGTAGGAGATGTGGCTGTCGACCAGATCCCGAAACTTCTTGAGTTCGGCATTGAATGCGTCGGGCTCGTTGTTCCGGAAGGCCTGGAGGACGCTGAGCAGTGCCCGCGCGTCGGGATCTTGCGGGTTCTCATTGAGAACGGAGACGAACGATCGCCAGTCCTCGCCGACTGTCAGCGGCGGGACAAGGTATGGGCTGGTGAGCTGCGAGAGCTCGCTGAAGAGCATCATCCGTTGATTGAGCACGAGTATTGCACGCTGGAACGGGTCCCTGGCCTTTGCTTTGACCTTACTGGCAAGCATGGCCTGGCGGTTGATCTCGTTGCCTACATCGCGGAGCTCGGCGAATGAGAAGCGTGTCCGGTCTTCGGTGTCGAGCCCGGCAAGCGTGAGGACATCGGGATGATCGATCCGGAAGACCTCTCGCTTGATCGACGCTTCGGGGCTGGTGATCAGCTCGATGTACCATTCGATGGCCGAGACGCTGCCTTGGTCGGTGCGGATGCTCTGTCGCCCGCTGATATTCATCAGACTGTTGCGTGCGACGGTGTCGAGGGGCTTGGTACGCCCGTGGGCCGAGACCGGGATCTGGCGGAATGTGTTCAGATCGAACGGGCTATCGATTTTCTCTGGGCGGGCGAGTTTTTGCCCGGCGTAGACAATCGAGAGTACCAGAACGATCCACGGGAGTAGTTGTTGTAGCTTTTTCATTATGGTCGCCTCCGCAGGGTTGGAACAAGCCGGATGCCGAAGTGGATCAGCATGCCGAGTGTCGCAATCGAGCACGAGATGTATGGGATCATCCATCCCGGATTCTGAACAACCTGCAGCACGGTGCCCGCATCATCACGAAGGAACGATGCTTGGTAGAATGTTTCACCCGCGTGACGCAGCGGGTGGTTCATGTAGATCAGCACATCGCGGTCAACATTCCGCCCTTCATCAACCAATCGAACATCGCTCGAGTAGTTGCGGGCCATCTGCGTCCCGGTAAAGAGGTCGTGCTTGAAATCCACGAGATGGAGTGAGTACGGCTTGTAGGTCCGCGCGAAGCGGAGAGAAATCCAGTATGTGCGTCCATCGACGACGACCATCTGTGGCTGGTCTACATAGACCGAGAGCAAGTAGGACCCGATCCGCTGCTCGCCGTTCATGAGGGTGACATAGGCCGAGGGGGCGTCAACTGTTGCCCCGTCGACCCCGTTGGCCCTCGGGAGCGGTAGCGCGGCGAGTTCTCTGGCGATCCCGGTATCTGCGAGGCCCTTGCGGGACTCGGGCGCTTGCATGGGGCCGAGCATTTGGGAGTTGGGCATCCACTCGGTCACTTCGATGGTGAACGGGAACAGCCCGCTTACGATCGTTGTGTCTGTTTCGATGAGCTGCTCAGGAACAATAACGACAAGGTCGTCAACCGGATCGGCCTGATCGACGATCGCGATCTCTGACGACCGGATATCTTCGACGAAGTTGACCGTCTCGCCCTCGCGGATGGTCATGTTGCCTTCTCTGGCGGCGAAGCCGGTGACGAACTCGCCAACGAGAAGGAGGATGACCCCGAGGTGGGTGAGGATAATCCCGATCCGTTTTTTCTTGAGCTTGAATCGGACGGCGTGGGCGGCGATAAGATTGACGAGCATCGCCACCCCGAGGGTGAGCCCGCCGGGGAACCAGATGGAACCGGGTATTGTGGCGATATCTTTGGGCACGAAGATCTGGAGTTCGATCGAGACCACGAGTGATCGGAAATACTGATCAACAACGGTCCAGATCCCTGTATGGACCTGCACCAGCGTGCCCGCGAAGATCAAGAAGATCGAGAGCGCGAAGATCACGACGGTCAGTTTGAGCGAAGCCACTGGTTTGAGTAGTTTGCGGATCATCATGGTGCCCCTGCCTTCCCGAGTCCTTGTGCATTGATAAAGGCCTCAAACCGCTGGAGCTCTGCCTCAACGGCGTCCACCGATCCCGTCAGCTTGAAGAATAAAGTTTGGCTGCCAGCGGGAACAATGCCCGCCGCCATGCGGCCAGATTCATCAGGGGCGATGATATCTACAAGCACCCCACCGTTGCCTAGATCTTTCACGCTTTGCGGATCGAGCGATTCCAGGGGCGGCAACCCGAGCTGGCCACGCCAGCGGTTGATATTGCCCAACTGGCCTCCGCCAGTACCCGACAGGGAAGTCAGCGTAATGCGTGCCCCGCTCTGGGAGCCATAGGCGGCCATCAGGATGGACGACGCGTTCTCCTCGGGCGTCCACTCGGCTGGCGCTTCCCATGCTGTTGACGCGGCATCATCTACCGGTTCGGGAGCTGTTTCTGGGGCTGTTTCTGGGGCGGTCTCTGGAGGGGATGACGCTTCGCCGTGATCGTGATCGTGGTCATGGTCATGGTCGTTGGCGTCGGCGTTGTCATGGACATGGAGACTTACCGAGAACGCGATCAGGTCGGCTTTCACTTGCTCGACCACATCTGCGGGTCCCATGGCCTTGGCGAACCAGGTCTTCCCGTCGCCGACATTGATGATCGAGCCGATCAGGCGGGTGGTTTCCCCGGCGAGATCCACGATGATGACATCAACGCCATCGATCTTCGTAATGTAATCGCTTAGACCATCTTCATCGATCGGATCAAGACCAACCTGTCCTCTCCAGCGGTTGACATTGGCGATGAGCCCGCCGACATCTCCGGGGAATGCGGTGATCGCAATCTCTTGTTCGTTTGCGGCCCGGAAGGTCGTGATGCGCATCGAGCTGGTTGTTTCAACCTCTCGCCATGCGGTCGGCACATTCCAGATCACGCCCAGGGATTCGGTTTGAGTTGGCTGCTGTTGCTCCTGAACCACCGAGGCCGAGGCCCCGTCGAACTCACGAGCTACCCGGTATGAATGGATCTCTGCACGATCGCAACCCGCAAGAAATGCCAACTGTCCGAGCCCCGCCATTACGACGCCGCGTGCGAGCACGCTTGACTTGAGATCACCTGGCAACCGCAACATTTTTCGTTGATTCATGGAAAGAACCTTTCCTGTTTCAGTTCCGGCAACGGTCAAAACTGCCCTGAAGAACTGAACCTGATTCTATCGATTATCACGGCCTGTTTCCACGAAACTTGGCAAGAACTGAAACATTGACGAACCTGATGAATATAAAGAACAGCCCGGCCGTTGCGCGATGATTGCCCCCCGCCGCCCAACGCAATTGATGACAAATGCAACCTATATATACGGGCACAATCGCCTCGGCCTGTGATCGAAATCTGCACAGCATTTGAACAGCCCGCACTCGCGTTTCGTTGCTCGGAGAGGCAGTCACTTAGTGGTTTTTACTTAATCGGGCATCTTCATAACGGTGTCATTTGAGACAAAAACGAACGCTGTTTCTCAAAAATAGGAAACGCCGCGGGCCTCATATATGCGGCGTTTGCATGATAGGGCGCAATAGGACTCAATCCTATGACTTTTTTCCATGCGACTATGGAAGATGAACTTGTCCTCAACCCCTCTTCGTATCGCTGATCACGCAGTTTGCGGGGACGCCGACGATTGTGACGCTGTGGAGTGTGCTGCTGTCGGTGGTGACAAGTATTGGGGTGGGGATCGTGTTTGGGATGTACCCGGCGATGCGTGCGGCGAACCTTGATCCGATCGTCGCGCTGCGGCACGAATGATTGATCTCCATTCAACTCAATCCACCAAGTACTGATTCGGGTGTCTGATTAGGGCGTATCCGAGTTGTTGTATGATCGTTTTTCGTGGCACGCGGACATGCATGTACCGCCGGTCTTTGATTGGACGAAGCCGATTTGTAGTTCCCATCCGCCTGGGCCAAAGGGGAACTGTTCTCGCATGAGTTTGGGGAGTGATCCGGCGTGGGGCTGGTGGCACATGCCGCAGGATCTTCCTTTTTTCTGGTTGGTATGGACATAGTGAAGATTTTGGTCGCCGTCTCGGAATCCGGTGAGTGTTGTGAACTGGCTTTCGACGAGAGCTTTGTCGTGGCATTCGGTACAGGATGCGTAGATCCCCGGTGCGTATTGCTCGTAGTCTGAGTTGGGGTAGTTCTCAAGAAGAAGGGATTGATGGGAGGAGAAGTGGGATGCGTGGCAAGCGGTGCATTGGCCCAGAGCGACGGGTTCGTGGACCACCGGGGATTTTTCGACGAGTTCTTTCATGCTCTGGAGTGTTCTGCCAGATTGTGTTTCGATTGGTTGATCATGGCAGGTGTAGCAGAGGGCCGACGAGTCGACAGTGAGTAAACCGTCGTACTCACTGGCATGGGGTACATGGCATTGTGTGCAGGCGAGCTCGCCTTGGAACGCGCCATGGATACTCATTGCCTGGGGAAGGTCTTCGATGACTTGCTCGTGGCAGCCCAAACACATGGAGCGTTGATCTTTGAGGAGCATTCCGGCGATGTCTGAGCCATGGGTAGAATGGCACGCGGTGCACCCTTGGGTGTACATGGGTTCGTGGACATTGGTTTGGCCTTGTGTCATGGGCGACCCGCTCAAGACCCCGGCGTGGTCCATGTCTTGGTGGCATCCGTAGCAAAGGGTTTCTTGGTTTTGTACCAGGAGATTTGGATGGTTTGATTGATGTGGCTGGTGGCAGGTAAGACAATCGCCGCTGGTCACCGGATGATGCTCAAACTCCATGGCGACCGGATCGTGGCACTTGGCGCACAACGCTTGAGTGGATTCTGTATTGATGAAGCTTTTTCGGTCTCCGCCGTGGGGATCGTGGCAGTCATGGCATGTCCCAAGGTCAAAGGGCTCGTGGCTTGAGATGGGGGATTGGTCAAAGGAGTGGCACGCCTTGCAGGTTGATCCGTCGGTGACAACTGGCTTGAAGAGGTGTTCGCTCGGATTGCCGGTTGAATTGTCGGTTAAATTGTCGGTTGAATCTTTGATTAATTCATGACATGCAGAGCAATCATTCGTCGATATGGGTGCATGGACCCATCGCATGGCCGAGAGTTGCTGGTGGCACCCGACGGTTGAACACCCGGCGTCGTAGTTTTTCAAGGACATGTCTGGCTGCTGGGTAGATGCCGTTTGTGATTCTGCCTGTGCATCGGCCTGTGCATCGGTGCATCCGCTTGAACACAGCAATGCGATGAGGCACGCATGAAATCCTATGGCTGCCAAGGTCGCCGATAGAGAACAACTGCGGATGCGTTGATTCGTTCGATCGAAAACTGAGTATTTTCTACTTTGAAACGACACGGTTTACCCCTTTTGGGCATACAATACTCTGATTGATTCTAGGCCTTCATGTCTTGAGAATAGAGCGACCTCACGGAGAACGCCAAACTCAAGATTGATTGAACTTCAGATGAAGAAGATAACGAATATCTTTCGTGTCAAACCATTCTTAGAAGTCTTATCAACAAGTAAACTGTCCATCCTCGGGGCCGTGATCGTGACGACGGCCGTTGGTTGTGATGTGATGCTCATCCTTGGTGAGTTGTTCATTTTTGAAAGCAATCCATATATTGGCATCGTTGCCTATGTTCTTTTTCCTGGTATGGCCGCGACGGGGCTTGTGCTGATCCCGATCGGCATGTTCCTTGTCACCCGGAAGTCGCACCGGGATCCTGTGGGCAAGATTATTCGTCGCGCCAGATCGAAACATGTGTTTCAGTTTATTTTGACCCTGACCCTCATTAACTTTGTCATCTTTGCATTCGTTGGGTATCGGAGCGTCCACTTTATGGAATCGGCGGAGTTTTGTGGCGTCACCTGCCATCAGGTGATGTCACCGGAGTACACGGTCTATCAGCAATCGCACCATTCCGGGGTTGCGTGTGTTGAATGCCATGTTGGGCCTGGGGTTGGTTGGCTGATCAAGTCCAAACTCGATGGCACGAGGCAACTGGCGGGCGTCGTGCTTAACAATTATTCCAAGCCGATCCAGACCCCGGTTCACAATCTGAGGCCCGCCGAGCATATCTGCGGGGAATGCCACAGCAAGGAGAGCTATCTTGGGCACCGGGTCAAAGTCAGCGCGTATTACGAGTCAGACGAACAGAATACCCGGAGCTTTAGCGTTGTGAATCTTCGGCTTGGTGAGCCGTCGCATGATGGCGAAGGAATGAAGGGGATTCACTGGCACAACAACGAGGATCATGAAATCCGGTTCTGGTCCTCAGATCACAAACGCGAGGATGTTGTCCGAGTCGAACTTGTTCAAGAGGATGGGCAAACCAGGGTATGGACCCGCCAAGAATCTGAAAGTGAACCACACGGCGACGAAGATGACTCTGGAGTGGGTTCGAGCGTGCATTCTGATGTTCTTTCCGAAGTGGTTGATGACCATCTTGTTGAGCGTGTGATGGATTGCGTTGATTGCCACAATCGGCCTGCGCATGTTTTCCTGCCGCCTGATCGGGCGTTGAATGATTTACTTTCCGATGGTTCGATCAGTTCTGATATTCCATGGATCCGATCGCTGGCGTATGAAGTCCTCACCAAGGAATATGAGACCGATGAGGAAGCGATGGCCGGGATTGCCAAGCTCCCTGAGTTGTACCGTGAACGACATGCTGAGTCATGGGA
>JAESRA010000217.1 GCA_016764895.1 Phycisphaerales bacterium
AGTCCAGGTAGATGCCGCGCAGGCTGTCAGGGTTCTCAGCGCCGAGTAGCTGGATGCGTGATCCGTTGGGCAGGTCAACGCGCAGCTCCGTCTCATGGAACTTGACGCCAGGTATATCTCCAGCGAACTGCTTGCAATAATCGAAGGCGACCATCTTGGCCTGCCGGAATGTGGGGCCGATGTAGGCAACGCGCGGACGAATCAAACGGTTGTCAGCGTGCTGCTCCATGATATGAGCACACCAGCCAGTGATACGCGAGGCGACAAAGATCGGGGTATATTGGGGAACCGGAATACCCATGGTGAAGTAGGTCATGCCGCAAGGGAAATCGACATTCGGATAAATGGTCTTCTCATCTTCCATGATCTTCTGAACGGTCTCACCCAGATCAAAGAGCTTCACAAACTCATCTCCGCGTGCTTCGGCGGCTTTGCGTCCCAGAGCATGAAGAATCGGAGCGCGGTGGTCGCCATTCTTGTAGACACGGTGCCCAAAGCCCATGAGTTTGCGTTTTTCGGAGAATGCACTGTGCATCCAGTCCGTGATTTTACCTGTATCATTTTCTGGGCCGATGTCCTTACGAATATCAGAGAGCATGTCCATAGCCGCTTCGTTGGCACCGCCGTGGAGTTTACCTTTGAGGGCGGCGATGGCACCGATGACTCCGCCGTGCATGTCGGCAAGAGTGCCAGTAATGACGCGTGCAGTAAAGGTCGAAGCGTTGTAATCATGCTCGGCATACAGCACCAACGAAACATCCATAACCTTCTCAGCTTCTGGGGTTGGTTCAGAGCCCGTCATCATGTAGAGAAGGTTGGCCGAGTGCGAGAGATTCGCATTTGGAGCAATAAAATCTTTACCTTCGATAGAGTTCTGCATATGCCCGATCATGGTCGGGATCATGGCCAGCAGGCGTTTGGATTTGTTCAAGTTGGCCTCTGCCGAATTATCCTGGCAATCCGGGTCGACATGCGACTGGATAGAAACCGCGGTGCGGAGAATATCCATAGGAACCGCAGAATTATTATTGACGAGTTCACCTGAGGTCTTGAGGAAATCGACAACCGGCTGGGGAAGAGCGCGATTGGCGATAAGATCAGCTTTGAAAGAAGCGAGCTGGTCGGCGGTTGGTTTATCGCCAACGATCAAGAGGTAAGCAACCTCTTCAAAAGTCGCATTGGCAGCCAGATCCGCGATCTCGTAGCCACGGTAAACAAGCGAGGTTTGTTCAACATTACAGATTTCGGTTTCGCCTGCGATAACGCCTTCGAGGCCTTTGGCATGTGTTGGTGCAGTGGTCATATCTGGGCTCCTGAATCGGTGATTGGTAGAGATTTGTGTCTATTTATATTAGGCACTGAGCAAAAAAGAACCCGGCAATTACGCCGAGTTCGGTGTGAGTTTATGTGATGAAAAATCGCTTATTCAGCGTCCTTCATCCTCTTGTTGAAGTCGTCTGCTGAGACTTCCTCAATTTTGGCATCTTCGAGAATCTTGTCCACGGTTTTGTGCTCACGGACTTGCTGAACGAGGGTTTGGGCCTGCCCGCTCTTGATGAGTTCATCGCGAAGCTGCTCAGGACGCTTGTTCTGCTGCATCGCCATCTGGACGATCTGAGTATTGATCTCCGCCTCCTCAACCTGAACATCAAGCGACTCGGCGATCTTGTTGATGATAAAGAACTGCTTGAGTTCTGCCGTTGCCCGTGCAGCCGAAGCACTGCGGAGCTGGGCCATATTGGTCTCGATCTCGGTAGGATCTACCCCCCGGTACATAAGCTCCATGCGTTGACGCTCAAGTGAACGAGCCGCTTGCTGGGCACTGAGCCCGGCAGGAAGATCAAACTCAATCTTCTCAGCCAAGAACCGAAGAATCTGCTGACGCATCACACCCTGCTGTTGCGCCATGGCCCGTTGATCCAAACGAGCGGTGACCATCTCTCGAAGTTGTTCTTCAGATGCCAAACCATACTTCGCAACAATGTCCGCCATCGGTGCCGGAACAATCGCATACACCTTGGCGACTTCAAAAGTCACCGTAAGGTCTTTGCCACGGAGTGCCTCAACCTCATGGTTCTCAGGGCCCTTGACCTTGATCGAAACAGTATCGCCTTCATTTGGAGTCCCGACCTGCTTGGTAAAGTCAGGAACGATCACGCCCAAGACCATCCCCTCCTCCCCCTTTTCTGGAAGTTGAACAACCGCACCATCAATGTTGTAATGCTCAACCCCATCGCTGTCAACCATCACGGCTTTACCAGTAAGGTAGTTGCCCTTGGCCGACTTCTCTTGCTCATCAAGATCACCCTCGTTGATCGCGATCTTCTTAATCTCGCCTTCAACCATGCCCTCTGGAAGCGAGGCCTCTGGCTTGAGAACCTCGATACCCGTGAGATCTGGAATATCAAACTCAGGCATAACCTCGACTTCAACTTCAATATGAACAGGACTGCCCGCCTCGATTTCAATATTCTCAAAATACTCGGCAGGTGGATGCCCAAGAACCTTGAGCTCGCTTTCTTCAATAGCCTCTTGGTAAGCCGTCGAACAAAGCCGGGCACGGGTCTCTTCCTTAACATAAGACCCGAATCGCTTCTCTACAAGACGACGCGGGGCGCGGCCTTTGCGAAAACCAGGGATCGACGCCTCATGTGAAACCGCCGCAAACGCGGTTTCCATTGCTTCATCAACTTTGGAAGCAGGAACATCAATAGAAATTTTCTTGCGACAAGGGCCAATATCTTCAATTTTGACGGTGTTGGACATAATAAATTGCCTTTTTTCGACACCTACCTGTATAGATACAGAGGTGTTGGTGCGTGCGGGGCTGCTGTCAGAACCGCCAGCGCACGCCTGCGACCCGGTCCGACCCTCCCGAACGCTTCGGCAGGACTGATATGGTAGACCCAATATCGGCAATAAAGGCGGTGTACTTGACGGATCAATGGGTCATACACGCGTGATATGACCAAGTTTGGTGGCTACGATCACTGCCCATCGCCGAGGTGGCGGAATTGGTAGACGCGGCGGATTCAAAATCCGCTTCTGGAAACAGAGTGGGGGTTCGATTCCCCCCCCCGGCATTGCGGTCATTTAGACCAACATTCTTTCACAACCCACAAAACGGAGTCCTCCGATTATGACCGACCAACAACCACAACAACAGCAAGTTCAGCTTCGCATCGACGAATCGAAGATGAATACAACCTACGCCAACACCATCCGCACCTCCAACACCAACGACGAATTGGTCATGGATTTCGGGCTCAATATGCCCATGCAAACCCCCGGACAACCCCCGATGGTCGTCTTCTCAGTCGGATCACGAATCATCATGAACTGGGCGGGCGCAAAACGCCTCGCCATGTCCATCGGCGGAGCCGTTCGCCAGTACGAAGAACGATTCGGCGAAATCGACATCAACCCCGCTCCACCAGCCGAAGCCACCCCGCCAAGCGAAAACTAACCCAAGCGGGAGAATCCGGAAAATTATTTCAAATTTATCACCGGATCGGAAAACCTGAACATCTTGTTGAAAGTAGAACAACAGTGACCCGTTTTGAGCGAGGCCGCTGTTTTTTATATAGGATTGTGTGAGGAGCACGCAAATGAATACCACCAGTACCAATGCACCGAGCAACGAACAAATTCAAGAGCAGGCCAAACCGATCAATGCGTTAATCGAAGCCGTGGGCACTGTAGTCGTTGGCCAAGAACAAATGATCCGATCGCTGGTCATTGGACTGCTAACCGGCGGGCATGTACTCCTCGAAGGCGTGCCCGGGCTCGCCAAAACCTTAACCGTCACAACCCTAGCCGATGCCCTGCATGCCAAATTCGCTCGAATCCAGTTCACGCCAGACCTGCTGCCTGCGGATCTGATCGGAACTGAAATCTACAATCCCAAAGAAGCAACCTTTACCGCACGAAAGGGACCAATCTTTGCCAATATCGTGCTGGCCGACGAAATCAACCGGGCCCCCGCCAAGGTTCAGTCAGCTTTACTCGAAGCAATGCAAGAAAAACACGCGACCATCGGCGGAAAAACACACCCACTCGTCGCCCCCGACGAACCATTCTTAGTCCTGGCAACGCAAAACCCCATCGAACAAGAAGGCACATACCCACTCCCCGAAGCACAAATTGATCGATTCATGTTCAAAATCAAAGTCGGATACCCGTCAGCTTCTGATGAACGGCTCATCGTTGATCGAATGATCTCAACAATTCAGACCCCCACTGTTCAAGCAATGCTAACGCTGGCACAACTCGGAAGTGCACGCAAAACAGTAAACGAAATTTACATCGACGACAAACTCAAAAACTACATCGTCTCCCTGGTTCAAGCAACGCGAGACCCAGATTCAGCCGGGGTTCAATGGTCGATGGAAATGGAAAAAATGATCGAGTTTGGCGCATCGCCTCGCGCTTCACTGGCCTTGGCCAGGGCTGCAAGAGCCAGCGCGTTCCTTGAAGGACGCGGATTTGTAACTCCAAGTGATATCAAAATGATCGGAATGGATGTCATGCGGCACCGCGTAATAATCTCCTACGAAGCCGAAGCCGAAGGGATTACACCAGAAGACCTGGTGCAAGAAGTATTTGATCGGATTGCGATCCCTTGATAGGATCAAATGTGAGAATCAGATGATTACTGAAGAACTCATGCAGGCAGTCAAGCGGCTTGAAATCCGTGCCCGGAGACGGGTGGACGATATGTTTGGCGGATCGTATCACTCTGCATTCAAAGGGCAAGGGATCGAATTCGCCGAAGTCCGGGAGTACCAGCCCGGAGACGATGTCCGATCAATCGATTGGAATGTGACGGCCAGAATGGGCCGCCCCTTCATCAAACGCTTTGAAGAAGAACGACAACTAACAATCGTCCTGGCGGTAGACTGCTCGCACTCTACCGCATTTGGAACCATCCGAAGATCCAAGCACGAACTGATGAGCGAAGTCGGCGCAGTACTCACACTCGCCGCCGGACGCAACAACGATAAAGTAGGCCTCTGCTTGTTTGGATCAAACCATCTTGAAAACGGAAAAACATTCCATGTACCCGCAACCAAAGGACGCCTCCACAACATGCGAATCATCCGGGAACTGATCGACGCCTCCCCCGGAAACAATCAAGAAGATTTATCATCGGTACTCACTGAAATAGGGCGAACACACAAACGGCGCTGCATCATCATTGTGCTATCAGATTTTTTGTCCGGATTAAATAATGAATCCGAGCCCAACTGGGGCAAATCAATGCGGATGCTCTCACGCAAACACGAAGTCATCGCCTTGCAATTTACAGACCCACGAGAATTTGAGCTGCCTCAATCAGGAATACTGCGGATGCATGACCCAATGACCGGCCACCGCTTTATGGTTGACACCGGATCAAAACGAGTCCGGGAGCGATACTCAAAACAAGCGTCACTTGAAAACGAACTAATTCTTTCAACACTTCAAAAAGCACAAATCGATCATGTCGAACTTTCGACCGGGCGAGACTACGCCGACGAATTGGTGCGATACTTTCAAGTTCGAGGGACGCGGCGATGAAACTGTACCAAATACTCATGCTGGGATTGATTGCGTTTCTGCTATGCGGGTGCAGTAAAACCGACGAAACTGTGCCAACTCATGAAGCCAAATCAATTTCTGAAATTACCGAATCCATGACCAAGGCCAAACTGCGAGTCGAAGTCGCCGATACCGAGATTGACCTCACAGAACTGGTGACGGCCCGTGTCACAATGATCTGGAATGAAGGCGTAGCTGTTGAACTCATCGAGCCGGACTGGATCAAGTCCGGGTGGGCATATGTGACCCAGCAGACTAGTGAAATCCAATTTGATGGCACAGCCTATTCACAAACAATCGACTTTGAACTCGAACCGTTTTTAGGCGGCGAGTATGCAATCCCTTCAATCGGAATCCGTGCAAAATCTAAAACAGCAGGACGACGCATCGCCCGGCTCTCACCAGTCACAATTACCGTGGCATCAGCACTTGAAGAGGGAGACACGCAGGACCTAGACCCCGCTGTTGGTTTGGCGGAAATGGCGGCTGTTGATGATGACGAAGCGGGTGTGAACTGGGTGTTTTTAGTGGTTTTTTTGGGGGGGCTTGGGGCAGCGTTTGCTTCTGGAATCGTCATCATGTGGCTTCGAATGCGAGGAACCGGAAACGAGCCTGAGCCGATGGATCCCGAAGCGATATTGGTTGCCGCCGCAAGCGCAAAGGAATTGACAGAAGACGATCTCAGAGCATTGCACCGAGCAATTATGATGCTCAGTAATACACACGGATCACTGCGCTCAATCTCACATGAAATTGAGCGGGAACGATTCTCTGGAGATGCGATAAATCATCAACGGGTGCAGTCGGCCGCAAAGCGGGCGGCCAATGTGTGCGGGGTCAAGCTATGAACGCAGAGTTTGCATATCCATGGGTCTTCTGGTTTGCAACAGCAATACCTTTCATCTGGATTGTTGAACTTATCAATGATCGACGCCGACACGGCGTAGCCTCGTCCGTACCAACCAGGCTAGCAGCAGCGGGATCAAGCCTCCGCATACGCCTGCGATGGATCAGCCCCCTACTACTATCAGCAGGCCTGCTCGCAGGCCTCTTTGCCCTTGCACGACCAAGAGAAACAATCACCGATAGCAAAAGCCAACAAGACGCAATCGCGATCCAACTTGTGGTAGACCGATCCGGGTCGATGAAAAAAGCGGCAATGTTTGAAGGGACCACAACAACTCGGCTTGAGGCAGTCAAGAAAGTTGTTGAAGAATTTGTTCTCGGTGACGGAGACCAACTCAAAGGAAGGCCTGGAGATCTACTAGGACTCATCGTATTCGGAACATACGCCGACACCATGATGCCCCTAACCCAGTCGCACGATGTACTCGTCGATGCAATCCGGCGAGTAGAATTGCCTCGACAGCAAAGCGAACAATCGACGGCTATTGGCGATGCCCTTGTGCTTGCGTGCGCACGACTCAAAGCGTCCGAAGACTCAATGAAACTCGACTTAGACGATCAAGATTTTGAAATAAAAAGCAAAGCAATTATCCTGCTCA
The DNA here is from genome assembly GCA_016764895.1 of Phycisphaerales bacterium. Classification (GTDB taxonomy): domain Bacteria; phylum Planctomycetota; class Phycisphaerae; order Phycisphaerales; family UBA1924; genus UBA1924. The sequence continues at coordinate 7,086 of JAESRA010000217.1, forward strand.
CCGACGGAGAAAACCAAGCAGGAGATTACTCTCCTGACCAAGCCGCACGCCTGGCGGCGGACTGGGGAATTACCATCTACATCATTGGCATCCGAGGCCAAACGAAAAACCCGTTTGGATTTGGAATGCGGATGGGGCAAGAGGTCAATGAAAATCGAATGGCAGCGGTGGCCGAGCATACCGGTGGCGGGTTCTGGGCAGTTGAGTCACTCGACGATTTAGCGGGAGTCTACGCAACAATTGACGAACTCGAACGAACCGAAGTCCAAATATCAGAAACAACCCGGTACAAAGAACTGTACCACCCATTCGCGGTGGCGTGCCTAGGACTCCTTGGCTTTGGCTACCTGTGGCGGCTCGGGGCCGGCGGAGAAATCGCATGATGGGATTCATAGAACAGCTATTTGAATCTGCATATAGAGCACCATTTGAATTTGGCGAGCCTCGATGGGCTCTCGGAATTTGGGGTATTGTTGCCCTATTAATTCTTGGGCTGGTCGCTGCTCGAATGAAAATACGAGCCGCAGAACGCTTTGCCGATGCGGATCGCCTATCTCATATGCTCGGCAAGCGGCGACGATTGATCGGGTGGGCCCGCGCCACAACAATGGTCGTTGGGCTGTTGCTTATCGTCGTCGCAACAATGCGGCCAAGAGCCAATCCGCACCAAGAAACCACCGAAGCACTCGGCCGAGACATCGTGTTCTTAGTGGATGTCTCCAAATCGATGTTGGTGCGGGATGTCGCCCCAAATCGTCTCGAACGCGCAAAACTCTGGATTTCGGACATGGTTTCAGAACTCAAAACAGACCGCATTGGACTTGTTGCATTTGCCGGATCGTCATCGGTGCAGTCGCCATTGACAACAGATCGACTATTCTTTAATCTTGCACTCGACGAACTGTCACCAAATGTTGTTGATGTTGGAGGAACAAATATCGGCGACGCGATCCGCCGGTGCATGGATATGGTTTTTTATGACCTTGAAGATTCAGAAATTTCCAGCCACCGAGACATCATTCTAATCACCGATGGCGAAGATCAAGAATCACTCCCCATCGAAGCGGCACGCGCCGCAGGAGCCGCGGGAATCCGAATCATTGCATTGGGCGTAGGGTCTGAAGCGGGGGCTCGCGTAGTAGACGAAAACAACCGTCCAATACGACGAAACGGCGCAGAGGTTCGATCACGACTGGATTCAGGAACCCTCTCACAAATCGCAACAGCAACTCCAGGCGGAGCCTATCTAGAAATCGGCACAGGGGATATTGATCTAGCCCAAGTATATCAAGAACTCATCGCTCGCGGGGATCAGTCAGTGCTTGGCACAGCATCAGTGACACGCTGGGACGAACGATATGCCGATGTACTGGCTCCAGGATTGGTGCTGATTCTCATCGAGATGCTACTGAGCAGTTTGGGAATGCGAAAGGAAGCAGTCAAATGAAAATCTTCTTCATACTCTTGATATGCGCTAGCACAGCAAACGCTCAGGAATCCAGGCCCAGCCTAACTCTTGAAACAGCCATCAATGTACAAACAACCAACCCGACATATGCAATCGAGTTATACAACGAAGTTGTAGAACAGTCTCCCAATGATCGCCAGCGCAATATCGCAGCGTTCAATCGGGGAGTGCTCTTGATGGAATCCGATGATCCAGACGCAGCCGCAGAAGCATTCCGCCTTGCCGCCAGATACGCAACAAACGCAAAGCAACGGCGAGACGCCATGTTTAATCTTGGACATGCGCTCAATAAAAAAATAGATTCAAGCGATCAGTCGATGATGGACCCCGAAAAAATCGGCGAAATAATCGAATCGCTAGGCCGCGTAGAACAAGCCTTCGTTGATGCGGCAAGGGCCGACCGAGGGGATATCGCATCAAAGAAAAATGTCGAACGGATCCGCCAAAAAATTCAAAAACTCCAAAACATGAAAGAGCAAATCGAAGAACAGCAAGAATCTAAAGAACAACAAAAAGGCGAGAACGGCGAAGATGGCGAGAGTGGCCAAAGCCAGCAAGGGGACATGGCCGACGAGCTGCAAGACCTAGCCGACCAGCAACGCGAACAAGCCCAAAAAAGCGAGTCCGCCCCCCAAAATCAACCGCAAACCGAGCAGCAAAACCGAAGCGATGAGCAAAAAGAACTCAGTGATCAAACAGAAAAATCCAAGGATCAAATGGAAAAATCAGAAGCCGACAAAGAAACCATCGATGATCTCAAAGAAGCAATAAAGGCCCAACAAGAAGCACAAGAAGCACTCAAAAAAGGCGACAACGAAACCGCAGCCCAAAAACAACAAGAAGCAGCAGATGCCCTAGAACGCGCAGCCGAACGCATCCGACAAGACCAGCAAGAACAAGAATCAGAACAACAAGATGGACAGCAATCGCAGCCGCAAGAACAACCGGGCCAAGGCGAAGAACCCGAAATCAATGAAGTCGCCCAACAACTACTCGATAAAGAACGGCGAGAACGCCAACGGCGCCAAGCCTACCGAGCAACAGGACGGCCCGTCAAAGTCGAGGAGGATTGGTAATGTTGACAAACAACTTAAACTCTAGATTCTGGTGCATGCTGGGGCTCTTCGGATTCCTCTTCTGCTCTGCCGCAACCGGGCAAAACAACCAAATCACTCTCGAAGCCGAACTATCAAGAGCCCGCGTGTACATTGGCGACTCGGTAACATACCAAGTAGTGGTCAGAGGCATAAGCGATGGAACACCTCCACACATTGATTTCCCCAAAAGTGTTATCGCTGAATACAGAGGAGCAAGATCCCAAAAATTCACCACCATGCGATCCGTCAACGGAAAACAACGAACATTCACAGATTCGTCATACAATCATCAGTATGTATTAACTCTCATCAAAGAAGGCTCCATTACCATCCCAAAAGCAACCCTCACAGTAGGCGGCAACCAATACACTTCCAACCCAGTCCACATCACCGCCTTGCTACCAGGCTTCTCTGAAAACGATATCGTCGAACTCAAAATACCCAACAGACCTATTTATGTCGGCGAATCCACGACCGTCGAAGTAACATGGTGGGTAGCCAACACAACACAATCGCTCAGCTTCGAAACCTCTCAGTTCCCAGATTCAATCCAAGTCACCCCCGCAAGCCCCCAAGACATCTCAGGACAAGAACACCCCCTCGAACTCTTCGGCCAACGGTTCTCAGCATACTCAAATCAGGGCATCTACCAAGGGCAGCCCATGACACGCCTGCGCTTCGATCTGATCTTGACCCCAACCCAATCAGGCCAATTCGACTTCGGACCAGTCCGCGTTGTATTCACCCGCCAAGACGACTTCGCAAGAGCCTCCAGAATGTACGCCGAATCCAATATCAAATCCATTCAGGTCATCGCCGTACCCACCGACGGAAAACCCAATGGATACCGCGGATTGATCGGTTCATACCAGGTCCAAACAGACGCCTCCAATACTCAGGTCAATGTTGGTGACCCCATCGAGTTGCGAGTATTAGTCTCAGGCCCCGAACCAATGATCGGACTTGAACAAACACTCAAAATCCAATCTCTAGAAACCAAAGCGTTCAGAGTCTCGCCAGAAGGATGGCGAGAAGTCGAACGACGACGGACAGGAGAACGCCTCTTTACCACCACAATCCGTGCCACCAATGACTCAATCACAGAAATACCCGCAATCAAACTCCCCGCATTTAATCCTGATACCGGAGCCTTCGAAGTGTTCAAATCAGAACCAATCGCACTTGATGTCAGATCAGTCCGCACAGTCACCCTCTCAGATGCAGTCACCTCTGGATTCGAACGCAGCCCAGGCGACAATACCAAACGAACCGAACTCATAAAAAACCCATCACTACTCTGGGCCCATCCAGACGCCAACGACATCCGTACATCAACCAGAAAATTCTCATTATCGAAAACAATCCAAAAACCCGCCTGGATAGTCGGCCTCGCCTGCATCTTCGGACTACCCCTACTAAGTTGGACCATCCGAGGAATCTCTCACAAAAATGATCCACGGGCCGCAGCCATCCATCGCGCATGGAAAAAAGCCAAACGACTCCACAAAAATGGCGATGATGTCGGTGCCATCCGAGTCTACAGCGGAGCCATCCTTCAAATCGCACCAGAATCTTTAACCAGCGCAGACCTCAAACAACTTGATGTATCCGAAGATATCGTCACCCGATCCGCATCGGTACTCACCGAATCCGAGAGCATGCGATACGGCTCCCTGCCAAGCAGACATTCAGATGGCTCATTACTGCACGCAATGAAACGAGATATCAGGCTTCATGGAGCCAGCCAAAGAAAAAGGAGGGCACACCGATGAGCACACAACTCAGATTCCTCATCATCTTCATCGGAGGAGTTCTCGCAGTGATGCCTTGCACAGGACAAATCACAGCAGACCACACATCCACACTTCAAGAAGCCATTGAACAACTCGACCAAGCAATTCAACAAACCGGCACCCTAGAAGAAGGTTCCGATGTAGCTCAGGCCGCAGCCGTTCTCGCCTTCGTCCTCAATAGAGATGGAATCGACTCGGCCGCAGGACACCGAACACTCGGCAATGCCTATTTCATCGGCAACGATCTCGGCAGAGCCATTCTCCATTACAACCGAGGGCTCCTAATTGATCCCAACAATCCAGTCCTCAAACAAAACCTAGCCCACGCCCGCTCATTTGTCGAGCCAACCGTCCCCAGCGACACCAAGCGACTTGGCGGAATTCAATCCGTATTGCTCTCATGGCAAAGGGTGATAGACCCATGGACACTATGGATCCTGACCATCGGAATGCTAAGTCTCTCCTCACTCCTTTGGACCGCCAAAGCCGCCGGATTTGGCAACCGCGTGCCTCACAAAATCCCAGCCGGGCTCGCAGCCTCGGCATTGATCGGAGTTGCACTGCTCGGATTACATCAATGGACAACAAATCACGACCAAAGAATGGTCGTCATACTCCCCGGCACAGAAATGTACTCCGGACCCGGAACACGAGTCTACCAAGAAGTCTATGACGGGCCTCTAGGAATAGGCACCGAAGCAATCCTGCTCGACACACGCGATGAATGGCTACAAATCCGGCTCAACAATGCTCAGGAAGGCTGGATACTCGACCACTCAATCGAAATGGTTCGCCAGTAGTCAATCAACTCTCGCCGATAAACATGAAACCCAATCAAAGTTCATTCGTGCCGGAGCGCCACGATCGGATCCAGGTTCGCCGCTCGCATCGCCGGATACATCCCAAAGATAACCCCCACGCCGATACTAATAACCACCGAAAGCAAGACACTCCAAAGCGTCACAATCGTCGGCATATCGGCAAACATCGTAATGAGCCAAGGGATCAACAATCCAATCCCAATCCCAATAAACCCCCCGGTCACCGAAAGAACCACCGTCTCGATCAGAAACTGACCAATAATCTGCTTCCGGCGAGCCCCTATTGCTCTGCGAATCCCAATTTCTCTAGTCCGTTCAGTCACCGACGCAAGCATGATATTCATGATGCCGATCCCACCGATCAAAAGTGATATTCCAGCGATTGAACCCAAGACAATATTAAATGTCCGCTGCGTCGCCTCAGCCTGACGCAGCAACGCAAGAGGCACACTCATCCGGTAGTCCCCCTTCGGGTGAAACATCGAAAGCATCCGTTCGATCCCAGCCGCCGTAGATTCCACATTCTCTATAGAATCAACCTGCACAATAAGTTGATGAAGTTCAACCAACTCTCGTGATCGCGAACCCGATGACCGAGTCACGGTAATATCTCCGAATCTTTCGATCGCAACATTAAGCGGAATATACGCGTCAATATCTTGATCGGGCGTTTGCATACTTCCAGACTGTGTACTCTCGGATTTAATCACACCAATGACGGTAAAATAATTCTGGCTGATACGAACCTGAGACCCAACTGCCGATTGACCAACAAGCAGTTTTCTCGCGCCATGCTCGGTAAGAACAACAACACTAGCAAAATTCTCCATATCAAGATCCGTCATCACTCGACCAGCAAGAAGATCACGCGAAACAAGCTCAAACCAATTCGGAGTGGTCCCAACAAGCCGAAGTTCCAGCGTCCGGCTACCAACACGCCCTTGACCCCTGATAAGCTTAGAAGGAACCACCCGATCAATCGTATTATAACTCTGCTCAATTCTCGCAAGGTCATCATACAACAAACCATACATATTCATCCGAACCTGCATAGAACCAGAAGCCGCCTGCTCAATCGGCTTTTGTGAGTTAATAATAATATTCTGACTTCCAAGTCGTCGAATCTGATCGAGTGCTTGTTTACTAGCACCTTCGCCCACCGCCAGCATCGCAATCACAGCCCCAACACCAAAAACCATGCCAAGCATAGTCAAGATTGATCGCATCTTGTGCAAAAGCAGGGTCTTGATCCCCAACCGAACATTCCCAATAAATCGCGAAGTCATCATATCAACGTCCCAACCCCTACACCCACAGTCGCCGATCCTGGGTTCTGCGAAATTGATTCGATCTTTCCATCACGCATAACAAGTTGAAACTGAGCATATTTCGCAATCTCAGGCTCATGCGTCACCATCATGATCGTCTTGCCTTGCTCATGAAGTTCTGTAAGCAATTCCATAATCGAATCACCAGTCGCCGTATCAAGATTCCCCGTCGGTTCATCAGCCAAAAGTACAGAAGGATTATTCGAAAGTGCCCGCGCAATAGCAACCCGCTGCTGTTGCCCACCAGAAAGTTCCGTTGGACGGTGACTCAGTCGATCCGAAAGCCCCACACGCTCAGCAATCGCCTGGGCACTCTTGGCCGCAATCCCCGCATCAATACCCTGATAAAACAGCGGCAACTCAATATTCTCTTGAACGGTCAGTTGCGGAATGAGATTAAAACTCTGAAATACAAACCCAAGATGCTTAAGCCGAAGATCCGAAAGCTCATCATCGCTCGTTGACGCCGTATCTTGTCCTTCAAGCGCATACCGGCCCCGCGTCGGTCGATCCAGACACCCAAGCAAGTTAAGCATCGTGCTCTTTCCAGATCCGCTGGCCCCGGAAATCGCCCAAAAACTCCCCCGTTCAATGCTCAGAGAAACACCCGCAAGCGCGTGTACATCCTGACTCCCCATGCGATAAGTCTTCCAAACTTCGTGGAGTTCAATGACATGATTCGACTCGGGATTCTGAGCAAAAGATTCGGTCATGAGTGTTCTACCTAAGGGCGTTTCCCCGTTGGCTTACCCGGCCCAGACGACCGCGAAGCTTGAGCCTCTTTGCCTGATGATGATCCATCAGAACCCCGATCCCTTCCCAAACCGTCCCCCTTAGCAGTTCCCTTAGCCCCCTTAGCACTACTGAGTTCTCCCCCCAACGGCGGAGTCAGCAACACCCGATCACCATCGCTCAACCCACTAAGAACATGAACCATAGCATTGTTGTCGAGACCAGTTTCCACCACGCGAGAAACAGCTTGATTACCTTCGATAACATAGACAACCGTTTGCCCGCCCTTGCCAACCACCGCCTGCAAAGGAACCGAGTAAGCCTCGTCATACTTGTCCACCAGAATCGTCGCCTTACAGCTCATGCCTGTCCGTATTTCAGAAAACACACCATCAATCATAATCTGTATATTATAAACCTTGAGATCCGGGTTCATAAAGACCGATGTTGCATCAGGAAGCAGTGCAATTTTAGTCACCTTGCCGGTAAAATTTGAATCCGGAAGAGCATCAATGTGAATCTGCACATCTTGCCCCATCTGAACCTTCGACAGCGAAGACTCAGGCACACGGATCACAACCATCATCGAATCCGCAGTCGGCAAGTGAATCAACTCTTGACGCTCACGGACATCTTGCCCTTCATTCAGCGGCTCAGTATCCCCTCGCCAGCTAAACTGCGAACTCGTCGCATACACCACCATCCCATCAGCCGGAGCATGCATCTTGGTCTTGGAAAGTTGGTCCTCGTTTTTTTCCAGCTTACCCTTCTGCCGAGTAAGCTCCGCTTCCCGCGCACGCAGGCGGGCTTGAGCCTGCGCAATATCGCTCGAAGATTCACGCCTGACCCGCTCTAACGAAAGTTCCTTTTGTATAATATCAGCAGCAAGTTCGGCCAGCTTCCGTATGTGTGTAAACTCCGTAAGTAAACTCAACTTCTCGCTTGCCAATGCCACCTGCAGCCCGGCCCGCTTGAGCGCAAGCTCATCAGCACGATACTCAGTTTCTGAAAGATACTTTTCGTTGTACAGTTTCTTAGACCAATCAAACTCATCCGTCGCTCGTCGAAAATCCTCTTGAGCCAAAGTAAGTTCTGTCTCCGATTCCATCAGCGACTTTGGCCATTCCCCCTTAATATACTTCACCTCATCTTCTTGAGCAAACTGATTCTCCAATGATGCCTTGGCAATATTACTCTGGGACTGAATCTTGACAACCTCAAGATTCTCTTTCGCAGAAACAAAGTCCGCCTCAGTATTCTCCACCTTAATCTGCTGATCAACAAGCCGGTCTTGCAACCCACTCGAATCAAGCTCAATCAGCAAATCACCCTTCTTGACCTGCACCCCCTCATCAATAACATAAATAATTGATGTCCGCCCTTCAACCTCACTCTTAACCACAAACTGACCACGCGACTTGATCGTCCCAATCTCCGTAAGATTAATCTCCAATACACCACGCTCAACAGTATATATAGAGCCCGCATCAATACCAGATGAACCACGAACCCCTTTAAATATCATCAAAGCCGCTGCGCCCAAAACCACACTCAGCAAAACACTCAGGATTATCACATTCTTAAAAGTCCGACTCATCTCTAGCCTCAATTCTTGATCGCCTCTATACCGGGTTGATCCCCGCCCTCCGGTCGCATGCCTTCAAGCACGGCCGCAATCCCCTCAATATCATAATCATTCGGATCAAACTCAGTCCACAACCCATCACTACTCACCTCAAGAACACCCAAATCCCTCTGCAGCGTAAGCTCGCCAATCCGGTAACGCACCACCGCATCAGTCAACGCATCTTGTGCAGAATTAAGCGCATTCTGTGCCTCAAGCAAATCACGAATCTCAGCACGCCCGGCCTGCAAAAATAAATTCGTCGAATCAACACGCCTCTGAGCAACACGCACAGATTCAGCCTGAATCTTAATCGTCTCCCGAGACTCAAGCAATGTTCGCAACACACTACGAACATCAAACTTCACCGCATCCTCAGCCTCTTGAAACCTCCGAACCATCTGCTCATACCCAATCAACGCATTCCGGTAACTATTACGCTCAGATGTTCGCTCAAACGGAAGATCAATCCCAAGCAACAACGAATAAAATCCGCGATCAGTACGGATTTGAGCATCCTCTTGTCCAGCAGACCCCAACGACCGGCTTTCGCCAAGCGATGCAGAACCAAGAAGCGTCACATCCGCTCTCAAATTATCAGCCGCCACAACAACACCCCGCTGGGCATCAACAATCTCCCCCACCGCAACCCGCAAATCAAGCCGATTCATCAACGCAATCAAAACCGCATCGGCCTCTCGCAATTCCATCGGGCCAGCATCATCAATCGAAGGCGGCACAAGATGCACCGCCGCATCAGCCGCATCCGCCAAAGCAACCTCTGCATCAACCAAAGATTCTCGAGGCTTCAAATACCGAGCATACCGCTCAGAGTTGAGCAGCACATCAAACTCACCCGGATCAAGCGAAATCCGAGCATCAGTCGGAAGCCCGATCACCATTTTGAAACGATCCAAAGTTTGCTCAGATGCTTGAACCGCGCTGATCCAAGAGTTCCTCGCTCGAAGTTCATCCTGAACAGATTGATCCACCTGAATCTCAGGAAGCCTCCCCGCATCGGCAAGCCGCCGGGCCCGCCGAGTTGAAGCCACCACTCGTTTATAATTCTCCACCGAATTATCAACCCGATCAAGCTGCTGAAGAACAGAAAGATAATCACTCGCGATACCAACAGCAAATGTCCGCTTAAACCGTTCAAAATTATAAATTGAATACACCACATCACGCTGCGCCTGAGTCAGCGGCTCGGTCACAATAAACCGACTCGACCCTCTCAAAAGCGGAATCGACAAACTCGTCTCAAGCCGAATCCCCATCGACCCTTCCCGCGACCCACTCAAAAGCTTGGCCAAATCCACAGCCAGCAATCCCATAAACTCAGACCCATTCTTAAACTTCTTAGACACACTCAATGAATCTTGAGCAAGCACCCCATTGGTTTCGCCCCCGGCACTCAAATTCGAACTCAAAATCGAATCCGCAACTCCGCGCCATATGTTGCGAAACTCATTGCGTTCAAGATCCAGCCGCAGCGCCGTTTGAAAAACCGTTTCTTTCTGAGTCTGATACACCCTGCTATTGGATGCCGCGATCTGAAGCGCCTCTATAAGAGTAAACATAGGCACATCTGAAACATCAACATTCTCACCCCCTGCACGCCCATCAAAATAAGTATCATCAGGCCACTGCTTAATCAACCGGTCATCACTCGAACTCGCACTAGCAGGCACACGCATCGGCAAATTCTGATCCAGCATCAGCCTCCGACGGAGTGAATCACTCGCCGGCTCAATACTAAAACCATCCTCCGAACGCCCCATCGCCGACCGCCAGGTCTCGTCAAGAATAGAACGCGAAACCTCATCAGCCTCCTGTCGATACGACTCCGGAGAACGGCAACCAACAAATACCACCATCACCCAGACAATCATCAATCCAAAGAATACTGATCTAAGCTCGCTCGACGCCATAGCCACAGTCCAATCACTTACCCAGTCCACAAACCACGAACATGATCCTACAACCAACTCACGCCCCAGTTGCAATCAAAAAATAAAAAAGCGGGCGTCCAACAGACCGCCCGCCACAGATCACACCCACAAGCTCTCAAACAACCGCCCGAGGCACAACCCGCTCTCTCCCCACCCTTCTCACTCCCCTCTCTCAAGACCATCAAAATCTAAACACACCAACCGCCCACAACCAAACCACACAGCGTCACAACAACACCACACGCATCAGCCATCCATTTTCAATTTTAAGTTTCAACAGGGCCAACAAAGAACTCATCAACCCAAAGACCCAAACAACACAGGCCTTCATCTACTCACACAACACTATTCGTACCGTCTACCAAGCGGTTCCAACTCCTGCCCCACAAGACCCATTCACCCCAGAACGCCAACAAAAAAAGCGAACACCCAAATACAGAACATCCAAAAAAATACAACTCAAACCATCACCGACACCTCACCAAACACCTCATCAACCACCGCCCCATCACCCCACCAACGCTCACCCCACATCGCCAAATTCATCATCGGCCAAGCAAGATTCCAATTGCCCGCCGGATCACCAACAACCGCATCAATCGCTTCACTTCGAAAAATGTCCTGAGCAAATCCAGACTTCTTCAACACCCCAACTCGCCCCCCAATCCATTCCTGAAACGGCAACGGAAAACTCGCCTTAGGCCGCCTCACAACCTCATCAGGCAACCGCCCCGCAAACGCCTCACGCAACGCAATCTTCGTCCCCGCCGGATTCCCATTGACAAACTTATCCTTCATCGCAAGCGACTCCGCAAAGTCCGAAACCGCCCGATCCGCCAAAGGCGTCCGCCCCTCCACCGAACACAACATCGAAGCCGTATCAAGCCGCCGCAACAAGTTCGGCAAATTCATCCGCCTATGAAACGCCAAATGCGCCTGCATCGAACCAGAACACCCCGCCCGAAGCCTCTCAAACGACAACTGATACCACACCTTCAGCAGCGAATCAGAATCCGTCGCCCCCAACCAATCCGCCTGCATAATCACAGGCTTAAGCTCATCGCTCACCCAAGCATTCGAGTTCAAATGAAACAACCCCGCAGATAAATCCGAATCCGGAATATGATCAACATACGACTGCGCCTGAATCATCGGCAGCTCATACCCACCAAACAACTCATCAGCCCCCTCCCCAGACAACGCCACCGTAAACCCGCGCTCGCGCAGCACACGACACACCTCATAAATCGCCACCTCATTGGGCGTAGACAAAGGCACCCCCGTCGCATCAACCATCCCGCGCCATCGCCCTAAAAAACCAGCAGAATCAATCTCAACCTCAGTATGATCCGTCCCAAGATACTCCGCAACCCGCGCCGCCATTGCAAAATCATCAGCAAACCCCTCACTCCGCGCCCCCGCACAAAAAGTATGCAACTCCCCAAGCTCATCCATCGCAACACGAGCAATAATCGAACTGTCAATCCCCCCCGAAAGCAACGAACACATCGGCACATCAGTGCGAAGATGCCGAAGAATCGAATCCTCAATCACCGACCGCGTATCAGCAATCTCAGACACACACTCAGCCCCCGCCCCACCACCATCCCAACACGAACAACTCTCCAAACACTCATATGTACTCGTCGAATACCAAGCCCACTCACCAGGCTCCAAAGACGACACCCCCTCAAACATCGTCCGCCGCCCAAACTCGGGACGGATCGTCGATAAATACGCACTCATCGTCAACAAATCAGGCCGAGCATCAAACCTCGGATGCGCCAACACCGCACGAATCTCAGAAGCAAACAGCATCACCCCCATCCCCCCCATCCCCC
>JAESRA010000218.1 GCA_016764895.1 Phycisphaerales bacterium
CTAAGGGGATTGGAAGGTTCAGGAGTTGAGCAGACGCTCGAACTCGGGGATTGCCCGGCGCATCGAGGAAACATCAAACTTGCTCGGCATCTCATCGACACCCATCGCCGAAGCGACGAGGTTGGCGACCCGCTCGATGAGCACGCTCGGCGGGGTTGAGCCGCCGGAGAGCTGATCGTGATCGACCCAACTGAGTGTGATTTGATGCTCCGTTGTGCCTCTGGATTTCCAGGAAAGAGTGAGCAGATAGCACCAGCCGCGTTGGGTTTCGCGTTCTTCGTCGATGACCACGCTGAGGGGTGCATTGGCTGTGTTGGTTTGCTGATCGCTGCTCATAGAGTATTGTTCGGCTCGATGAGTGTTGGGGTCCACTCTTTTGGGGACATTCCTTGGGCGGATTACCACCAGTTGAGTGCGTTAGGCCAGATGAGGGAAATGGTCGTCATGGCAAAGAACTCTATCACAATGATCCACATCAAGAACTGGTTTTGGTTGAGGCGTCTTTGGGCCCAATGCGGGGTTCTGAACTCGGGGTTGATTTTTTTGTGAATACTTGCGGTTTGAAAGGCCGGGAACATGAGAAGGAGTGAAACTATGGCGACGAAAGGCATGATGAGAATAGCAAGAGTAGAAGTACACAGGGGGAGGGCTAGCTTCCAAGGCTTTGTGTACGCATCGGGTCGGGTGTCGAATGGGGCTTCGCACTCTGGACACAAATCCTTGGACTTACGATCGTGCATGTCGTAGCCGCAGGCGTGGCAGGTGAGGGTGGGTATATTTTTAATCATGTGGCTCATTTCGTTCTCGCCGCGATGAGGACGATGAAGGATTCTTCGAGTTCTTCTTGAGGGTCTTGGATGGGGTTGATGTAGGCGTTGCCCTCGTCGTCTATGGCATCGGGAAGTTTGCTGTAGCATTGGACTTGTTTGAAGCCCGCTTCGCGCATGGCGTCGCGGAGTTCGGGGACGGACCAGAGTCGCCAGTGGTAGGTGAAGGCGTCATCGTATTCTTCGGTGATGGTGCCGGCGTGTTCTATTCGGAAATGGATGACATCGGTCACCATTCCAGTGAGCGGGTCAGCGTCGCGTTGTTCCCAGGTGTATCTACATAAACGACCATCACCCATTGGTGTTGGTCGGTGGACTCCGCCGAGGGTGTAGGCGTTTTCTCCGCCATAGGTGTCGCAGAGGAAGATGCCGTTGGATTTTTCGAGTCTTGCGTGGGCTTTTTTGAGGTAGGTGATGAGTTCGGCGCGGGTGTGGTGGTAGCCGATTGAAAAATTACCTACGAAGAGGATGTCGGCGGGGTCGATTGCGTCGTTGACATTGGCGAGGTGTTTTTTGATTTGGGGGTGGTTGCCGTGTTTGTTGAGGGCTTCTTGGTCGAGATCGGTGGCGATGGCGCGGTGTTGGTCAGACTGTTCGACCCATTGGTGGGAGAGGATGGCGGTGCCTGAGAAGTCTTCGGCGAGGGTGAGGGGAGCGTTGGAGTGGATGGCGTTGAGGAGGGGGATAAGGGCCTCTGGGTTTTGAACGCAGAGTTCGTAGAGGTCGTGCTTGTCGAAATGTTTTGTGGTCGCCATGCTTATTCGCCTGGAATGTAGGAGATGGCGCCTTCCATTGGGGAAGAAGCCGTCGCGTAGCGTTTTTTGGGGATTCGGCCAGCGTGGTAGGATTGGTGGCCGGCCTCGCATGCTTTGCGCATCGCGTGGGCCATCATGATGGGGTCTTTGGCGTGGGCGATGGCGGTGTTGAGAAGAACGGCATCGGCGCCGAGTTCCATGGCGACGGCGACATCGCTTGCGCTGCCGACGCCAGCGTCGATCACGACCGGATAGGTCGGGTCGTTTTCTTTGAGGAGTTCGAGGCAGAGGACAAGGTTGTTGTGATTCAGAACACCTTGACCAGAACCAATCGGGGAGCCAGCGGGCATGACCGAATGAGCGCCGGCTTCTTTGATTCGCAAAGCGGTGATGGGGTCGTCGCTGGAATAACAAAGCACTTTGAACCCATCGGCGACGAGTTCTTTGACGGCTTCGATGGTGCCGACGGGATCAGGAAGGAGAGTCTTCTTATCGCCGAGGACTTCGAGTTTAACCCAGTCGGCTCCGGAGTTGCCGAGTTGCTCAAGCAAGTCTCGGCCTAAACGCGAAACACGGATGGCATCCTCGGCAGTGAAGCACCCAGCGGTGTTGGGAAGAATGGTGTAGCGATCAAGATCAATGTATTCGAGAAGCGATTTGCCCTCGGCATTAAAAAGCCGCTCACGGCGAACAGCAACGGTGATGACCTCAGCATCAGCAGCGTCGAGAGATTGAGCCATGGATTCCATGGTTGGATATTTTCCCGTGCCAACAAGGAGGCGGGAGTTGAAGGTTTTGCCTGCGATGGTGAAGGGGGAGAGGCCTGGTTCGGTTGTTGAGCTTTGGGGGGGGATGGTGGTGGTCATGGGGGATTGTATGCGTTGGGAGGGATGGGGAGAAGATTGGTACGCAGAGATGGCAAAGGGCGCAGAGGCCGCAGAGAAGATTATTGGGGAAGAAAATACAGAGATCAGAGTGGGAACAAGAGAGTGAGGAGCCCTCTCCCCGGCCCTCTCCCATCAGCCCCCCAAAGGGGAGAGGGAGGAAGATTTAGAGGTGGCCAGAGCGGCGGGCTTCTGAGTAGCGTTGGAGGGAGTCGTCGATGATCTCGTGGGCTCGTTCTACTGGTTGGATTTCGTCGACTTCCACGGCTTTGCCTTCGAGGTTTTTGTAGTCTTCAAAGAAGCGTTTGAGCATTTTGAAAGTATGCTTGGGAAAATCAGCGATGGACTTGAGCTCTTCGAACTCTGGATCATTGATGAGGACGGAGATGATTTTGTGGTCCGGCTGGCCTTCATCAATCATGGTCATGACGCCGATGGCTCTGGCTTCGCAAATACAAAGCGGCGGTACTTTTTCGGTGCAAAAGACGAGCACATCGAGGGGGTCGTTGTCCTCGGCATAAGTTTGGGGAATGAAGCCGTAGTTGGCGGTGTAGTAGACTGCGCTGGAGAGGACGCGGTCGAGGCGGAGCATGCCTGTGGTTTTGTCGAGCTCGTATTTATTGGATGATCCTTTGGGGATCTCGATGATCGCGCGGAAGTGCTGGGGGAGGTCGAGATTTTGGATACCGGGTCGTACATCGTGCCATGGGTGCATCATGATTGATGGTAGACCGGGTGGTTTTGGAGACCGAACCGTGCCCGCGAATCAGGATCAGATTCACGCTTTTCTCACACTTGCCGCGTCCGATTACTCTTGCTTATTCACGGGCAGAGGTCGGGTATGCGGCTGGGGATCGGTAGCCCTCTTGGTCGTAGGCACGGACGGCGAAGAACCAGTTGTCCTTGCTCAGGTCGATGGTGGCTTCGGTGACATCGCCGACATCTTTGAACTTGGTCCAGTCGTGGTCGGTGGTTTTTCGCCAGAGGACTTCATAACCAGCGGTATCGGATTCTGGGCTGGCGGTCCAGCGGAGGGTGGTGTCGTTGGTGAGGTCGGCGGTGATGATGCGCGCGTTAGTCGGGGCTGAGGGAGCATTGGCGATGTGGACAAGGACGGCGGTATTGAGCTTGGTGACTCCTGCAAGATACTGGGCATCTACAAAAGTTGCCAGATCGCCGAACTGGGTTGTGCCCTCGATGCGGACATCTTGGTGTTGGTGGTCGTAGTTTTCGTAGACTTCGCAGAAGCGGACGGCTGCGAATCCGAGTTGGTTGAAGGGGGTGTGGTCGCCGCCTCGGAGGTAGCGGTCTGGTCGGAAGATGAGTTTGGGTTTGACGGGGAGTTCGCCGTGGAGTTTACCTACAAAAGCAATGTAGCGGGCAAGTTGGCGGGAGGGAGAATCCGACTCCGAACCAGTCGAGCGGAGTTTGTTGAGTGCGGCTTTGAGTTGTGCGGGGTCGTCGAGATTGACGAGGTCGAGGCCTAGGCCTTCGGAGAAGATGCGAACCTCTTTGGAGCCGTCTTGGTCGCCGGAACCTTCTGGATCGCCGATGGTGTCGTTGTTGAGGACGGCTCTGACATCGGCGTTGTTTGCGATGAGATCGGCGGCGTGGAGTTTTGCGCCATAGAGGCCTTGCTCTTCGCCTGAGGTTGCCATGAGGACGATGGTGGAGTCGAGGTTTTCTTTGGAGAGGACTCTTGCGAGTTCGATGAGGGTGGCGACTCCGGAGGCGTCGTCGTTGGCGCCGGGGGCTTCTGAGGTTGAATCCATGATGTCAGAGGCGCGGGAGTCGAGGTGGGCCAGGACATAGTAGAGGCGGTTGGTTGCTTCTGGGTTTGAGCCTGGGATGGTGCAGAGGACATTGACGATTTCGACTGGTTCGAGGATGCGGCGGCCGTCGGGCTCGACGGTGTGGGAATCGAAGGTGACAAAGGGAGCGGTTGATTCTGGCTTGTTGTGTCCAGCGATGGATTCTTCAAAGGCCTTGAATACCCAGCGGCGGGCGGCACCGATGCCTCGAGTGTCAGATTTGGTGTCAGACAAGGTATGGCGAGTACCAAAGGCGGTGAGGTAGTGAACATTGTCGATGACGCGGGCGGTGTCTACTGCGGCGATGGCTCGTTGTGGGGTTTCCATGAGTGCTTTCTGGAAGTAGGGTACTGAACTTGGGCTCATGCCCATGTCGAGTGCGTGGGCCATGGCTTGGTTTTTGGTCATTTGATTGGTGGCGATGAGGTGGAGGCCATAAATTGTGGCGGCTCTGGAGCCGGAACGACAGTGCATGAGAACGGGGCCTGATTGCTCGGCGAGAAGCTGCGTCAACGCGAAAGGTTCAGCAACGGTGATTTTGGAACCAGTGACCGGAATGTGCGCGTAAACAAGACCAAGTTCTTTACAAAGGGCGGCCTCGTCGAACTTGAGCCTGTCCATCTCAGGTTGTGTTCGTGCGTTCATGACGACCTTGCCCCCCAGCATGGCGAAGTCGCGGAGTTGTTGTTCGGTGGGTTGGCCGGCGAAGATGAGGCGGCCATCGTGGTTGTTGTTTGCAAATGGGTCTTGGAACTCTAAAGGAGAAAGAGTGACCTGGGATATTTCAAAGCGTGGCTTCTCAGTTTTTTCAGCATCTTGAGCGGTTGCAGATGACAAAAAAACTGAAACGACAACTGATGCGAGAAGTCCGGTTGTGTGATTAAGCATGTACGATTCTATGGCTAGCAATCAAGCGTAAATAGCCCCAGAACGAAACAGCAGGAGATGGAATACGAATACATATCAGGCGGCATGCTTTGGAGCATTCCTGGATCATTCCTGGATCGCTCCGGCTGTATTAAACCAAGATCGGTCAAAATAAACCCCCCTTGGGTCCAAATTGACGATACAATCTACACAGGCGGCCAGAAGGATCTGGCCACCCCAGAGCGTTTCCATTGGAGTTCATTGAACATATGTGCTGGCTTCAAAAACTACGGCTTCGTGTCTTTGCGGTCCTCGTCGCTCTTACCTTTGCGGTTATTGGCGTCGTTGGTCTACTCTCGGTTCCTGTCCTGCCCGCAATCGGTGTTGCGCTGGTAGCGGCGTATTCAATGGTCAACACCATGACCACCAAACTCTCAGCCATCACATGTGTAGGGTGCGGAGGCGACCTCTCCAAATCTCCATCGAGCACTTACGGCACCGTATGCAAAGACTGCGGAACCACAACCCAGCCCTATCAGCACTCACCCAAGCCGCCGATGGTTGCAAGCTTTGATGAAGATTCCGATTCCGATCTCGCCTGATCTAAACTCACTCAATCTAGACCGGAAACTCCCACGCAGTCCCAGGCGTGTACCCCACCAACTTATACAACTCCTCGCGGCTCTGCATCCCGCCGAGCTGCCCCTCCATTGACCCGGTTTCCATGAGATCGGCGAGCCCGCGCTCAATAGCACCCATCGCGATCCGCATCGTTGACACGGGATAAATCACCAGGTCATATCCCAACTCAGAGAACCGCGAGAGCGGGATCATCGGTGTCTTGCCGAACTCGGTCATATTGGCAAGCATAAACGGTTTCAAATCCCCCATCGTCCCCATCGCCGCTGCGAACGCCCCGAACTCGTCCTCGCTGGTGAGCCCTTCTGGGAAAATCATCGAAGCACCCGCTTCAACATACGCCCTAGCGCGATCAATCGCGGCCTCGAATCCTTCGACACCCTTGGCATCGGTGCGGGCACAGATGATAAACGAACCATCCGAGCAATCGGCAGATGCTTTGGCCGCCCATTGAATCTTTGAACACGCTTGATCGACCGAAACGAGTGCCTTGCCATCGAGATGGCCGCACCGCTTGGGGAAAACCTGATCCTCAAGATGCAGCCCCGCAGCTCCTGAATGGTTGTACTCAATCACAGTACGGCGGACCATTTCTTCCTCGCCAAACCCCGTATCAGCGTCGGCGATCACCGGGAGACCAGAACCCCACGAAACCTCTCGCACGATCTTGGCAAAGTGATCCAGCGTCAAAAGTCCCACATCAGGTACCCCCGCTGCAACCGAGATCGCTCCGCCTGAGACATAGCACGCCTCAAACCCAGCCTTGGCGACGGCTCGCCCGACCAACGCATTAAACGCCCCAGGCGCCGCCACTGTCCCCGCTTTCATTGAAGAACGGAGACGATCACCGGGATGCACGCTTGAGGGAGTTTCTGTCATGGAAGAGTCTAGGTATTCAAAGACGGAGTTTGTTTCTTGGACACGGGAAGGTGCTCAAGCATTGAAGCGATGATTGGCTGCTGGATCCAACGCTGATGATGCTCCGGGGCACCAGGAAGGGCGGTGTCTATCCACCAGCATGAACTGATCGGAACATTGAGATCCGCTGCCAGATCAGAAACTTGTTGATTTGAAAGGTCAATGAGCGGGGTTTCAATGGTGACTTCAACCTCCCCATGATCCGGCGCGTCGAGCGTCGCAAGGCGAGCTGTGAGCAACGCCCGATCAATAGCCGTTGCAATCTGATCAAGGCGATGAGCAGCGTCATCGGTTTCATTGGTTTCATCCGCCTGGATTGGCCAAAGGACTCGCTTAATCCCAAGTTCGATGGCAAGGGTCGCAGCATCCAGAAGCATCCGGGTCTGATGGACCCCAAGGGAAGATTGCTGGCCTCGTGATGGAGCTTCTTCTGGATAACCCGCGTGATCGCGGATAACGGTAAGCGAGAGGAGGTCCGCTTGCATTTCTACGGCTCGATCAATCGCGGGGATTCGGAGGTCCATGTCGGACTGAGAAGTCCACCACGCTGGGTACAGGGTGGTTCTTTGTTGGTTGTCGGCGGCGGGTTGCTCGCTGGCCATCGCGGTCAGGACAAGCGAGGCAAGGCCGGCGTCGGTGATGAGGAGGCAGGGTTCTGTGGGGTAGCGTGGAATCTGCATGTTCTACATACTATCGGAAAACACGACGCCTGTGGGCCAGTTCTCGCTGCTGAACACGGATTTAGGACATGATGTGATTGGGGGTGGGCTCGCGGTATTCGTCAAGGTCTATGGAGCGGAAGTAGGCGATGGTTTTGGCGAGGCCTTGCTCAAACTGAATCGCAGGGGTCCAGTCGAGGAGTTTTTTGGCCCTGGTAAGATCGGGCTTGCGCTGCATCGGATCATCTTCGGGGAGATCGTGGTAGACGATTACCGACTTAGACCCGGTCATCTCGATGGTCATCTCGGCGAGTTGCTTGATGGTAAACTCGCCCTCGTTGCCGAGGTTGACGGGGAGATGCTTGTCCTCTGCATCGCAGTTCATCAGCCGCATGAGGCCATCAACAAGGTCATCACGGTAGCAGAAGGAGCGGGTTTGGAGGCCGTCACCGAAGAGGGTGATGTCGGTGCCCATGAGTGCTTGGAGGATGAAGTTTGAGATGACTCGTCCGTCGAAGGGGTGCATTCTTGGGCCGTAGGTGTTGAAGATGCGCGCAATGCGGATGTCGAGTCCGTGGCGTCGGTGGTAGTCCATGAAGAGTGTTTCGGCGGCGCGTTTGCCTTCGTCGTAGCAAGCACGCGGCCCGAGGGTGTTGACATTTCCGCGGTAGGATTCTGGTTGTGGGTGGACGGTTGGGTCGCCGTAGATTTCGGAGGTTGATGCTTGGATGATTTTGGCACCGCATCGCTTGGCCATGCCGCAGGTATTGATGGCACCCATGACGGAGGTCTTCATTGTTTTAATCGGGTTGTACTGATAGTGACCGGGCGCTGCGGGGCAGGCAAGGTTGTAGATTTCATCGACTTCGAGCCAGATGGGGTGGGTGATGTCGTGGCGAATAAGCTCGAAGTTGTGGTTGTCGAGGAGATGGACGACATTTGATTTTTGTGATGTAAAGAAGTTATCGAGGCAGATGACATCGTGGCCTTGTTCGATGAGCCGTTCGCAGAGGTGGGAACCGAGGAAGCCGGCGCCGCCGGTGACGAGGATGCGCTTCATGGGCATGGTTCTGGTTCTCCGTGGCTTGAGTTCTGAAATTGTTGATTCGGTCATGCTTGCGTGGCCGTCGCTTTCTGGTAATCTTGCGCCAGTTGAGCGGCGTACTGAACGATTGCTTCTGATGGAATTCGCTGAGGGCTCCAACCGAGCCCCGCTTTGGTTTGGGAAATATCGGCACAGGTGTAGTGCTGATAGCTTGCGACCATTTCTTCGGGCATCGGGATGTAGTCGGCCTGCTTGTTGGTTCCCAGAGCGGTGTTGATGCCATCGACGATGTCGTTGAAAGTGGTGGTGGTGCCTGAGCCGAGGTTGTAGATGCCGGGTTTGGCCGATGGTTTGGCGGCGGCCAGGGTGCCGGCGACGATGTCATCGACATGGATTTGGTCGCGTTGGTGCTGGCCATGCTCGAAGATTTTGGGATTGTTCCCGGCGAGCATTTGATTGGTCAGGTGGTAGATCATCGAGGCCATCCTGCCCTTGCGGGCCTCGCCTTGCCCAAAGACATTGAAGTAGCGAAGCCCGACAACATGAGGGAGCGTTGCTGAGTCGATGAGTGTTGATTCAAAGAGGCGTTGGGTTTCGACATCCATGAGCCATTTGGAGAAGCCGTAGACATTGCTTGGACTACCAGCGGCATCGAGCGGGAAGGGGACGCATTGTTCTGCTTGTGGAGGCGTGCCATAGGTTGCCGCGCTCGATGCGTAGACGAGTGGGATATTTGATTCGACGCAGGCATCAAGGATGTCAATGAAGGGCTCGGTATTGACAGCGATCATTTTCTTTTCATCAAACTCAAGCGTATCGGTAATCGCAGCAAGGTGGAAGACGGCCTTTGGAGCCAGACCCATGATGGCGGGCTGCCAGTTCAGGTCGGTGATGGAATCGGGCATGATGGTGCCGGCAAAGGGCCCGGCGTTGATGCGGGCACATGCCTCGACGATGTTTGCGTATGAGCCGGTGGAGAAATCATCGACGACATAGAGACGGGCCTCGGGCTCGTCTTTTTGGAGGCGTGCGACAAGATTGGCGCCGATGAATCCGGCGCCGCCGCTGATGATATAAACTGGCTGGGTCGTGGTCATGGGGGGATTCTAGGTGGGGGACTAGGTCCTGTCTGACGGCTCTTGTATTCTTGGTAGAACGGGCTACCAGCCCGTTTCTTACTGAATCAAGGCACAAGAAACGGGCTGGAAGCCCGTTCTACCAGAAGAGAGCGAGCCATCAGACACTGCCTAGGCACTTGCCACTGGCCACTAGGGAAGAGAAGATCACGGCGGGATGCCTGTGCCACTGATTTTGTAGATTGGTTATGGGTCTAGGGGGGGAAGTTTGAGGGTTTGGCCGACTCGGATGGCGTCCATAGAGCGGAGGGTGTCGCGGTTTGATTGGTAGATGAAGTCGGCGTGGCGGGCCGAGCCGTAATAATTCTGGGCGATTCGAGAGAGCGAGTCGCCGGGCTGGACCATGTAGTCAACAACCAGTCCGGCCGATTGCGTTCTTGATGTATTGGAATCATCTGAGTTTGGATCCAAGACGAGCCCTTGAATGTTGTTGGGGTCGAGCGGGATTCTGAGGGCCATGCCCGCACGGAGTCTGAGCGGATCAATCCTGGGATTTGCTCGTGAGATGACATCCCACATACTGGATTTACCGAAGTAATGCTCGGCGATATCCTGCATGATCTCGCCTTGGACAACAGTGTGAATCTCAAACTCCGGCGGAATGAGCCGGGGAGGGGGAGATTGATCTGGTAACAAAGTACTGACCACAGGCAACTCTTGAGCAACTGGCTCAACCACTTCCTCTACAGGAACCGGATCTGCATCAGTCTGGTTTACTGCAGGTTTGTATGTAGAAATCCGAGGATTCCCTGAACTTCCAGGCTCCCACGCCCAGTACACACCGATCCAGATAAGCACCAAGATGCAGAGTCCTAGATAGATTTTGGATGAGCGTTCTTCCATAGCCGAGTCCTTATCGGCAGTGTACCACCAAATACAGGATCATGCTTATCCCTCCGGAACGAGTAACTCATCCTGAGTGGATTTGGACACATCCTTCTTGCGTGACCATACAAGCGGTGCGGCCACTGCGATCGATGAATATGTACCAATCATGACACCCACAAGTAGAGCGAATGAGAACGCCCGGACACCCTGCCCGCCGTAAACATACAAGATCAAAAGTGCCATGAGCGTCGTGCCCGAAGTGATCACTGTACGGGAGATCGTCTCGTTGATGGACTGATTGATAACCTCTTTGGATGCGTAGGAAAGCTTGCCACGGTTCTCACGAATACGGTCCATAATGACGATCGAGTCATTGAGAGAGTACCCAATAATGGTAAGCATCGCGGCGACCAGATTGAGGTCAATCTTGAAGGGCTCGATGAGGAGCGTCCTTGCAAGATCGGTAAATAGGTGGTGGTCATACAAGATTTCAGCGAGCGCAATAAGCCCGATGGTTGTAAGGACATCGTGGGTCAGTGCTGCGATGGCCGCTGCTGAATACCGAACCGAACCGAATCGAACCCAAATATAGATCAGAATAAGCAGGAGCGACAAGAGAACCGCAGCAAAAGCAGTCGCCCGGAAGTTCTCGGCAATCGCTGGCGAGAAGTTCTGAACACTAAGCTGATCTGACGAAGTGGTCAGGGCGGCACGGATGAGGTCCCATTCGCGTGATGCGATCTCGGCTTCCCAAGCGTCGGCATTGTCGAAGTACGATAGCCCCTCGTCAACACTCAGCAAGACAAACGCGCTGATGGCCGATGCATCGCCCTGAACGATAAGGATTTCTGATTTATGCCCAAGCAAATCAGAGAAGTCCGATTTGCGTCTTGTAATATCAAGGCGTTCTTCGATACTCTCAAGTGTGGGCATTGGTTCGAGTTGTTCGACAAGAATCGCAGCACCGCCGATGTAATCAGAAACAGAGTTCCGGTATTCTGGGCGGGCGATATTCTCGCCGAGACGACCTGACAAAATCGGATAAACCGAAGCACCGGCAGATGATTCACTCTGCGAATACCGGAAACTGAGAGCTGGCGGAGCATCGAGCAAATCCTGGAACTCCGCACTAATCGAGTTGCCGACAGCCTCACGATCAGTCGCAAAAGTTTTGACGATGAACTTGTCGGAAGTAATCCCATCGGATTGCGGATTAACAGGGATGATCTCGGCGCTTCGGAGAGCCCGGATAGGGGAATCTTCTCCTGCATTCTCGCCCAGTTCATGGACACGATCTTCGATTTCTGCTCTCGTCGAGGTGACTCTTTCGGATGATGGATCTGTGGAGTCTTCAAACTTGAGACTCATGGTGACCTGGGTGCCGCCTCTGAACTCGGTGTCGAGCATTTCTTCGCCTTGGTAGGCGATCATGAAGACGCCCAGGCCTACATAAACGGTCGAAATCACGAGGAATACCCAGCGGAGCCCGATCCAGTTAACCTTGGGATGAAGCACCCTTTCGAGAGGCTTGATGATCATCGGGAGCATGTACATTTTTTTGATACGGAGTTTATCAACCAATGCACTCATGATGAGGCGGTTAATAAAGAGGGCACTGATCATCGTACAAACAACACCGATACCCAGTGTGATGGCAAAGCCCTTGATCTCTTGGGTACCCACCTTGGCAAGCACAAAACAGACGATCAGGTTGGTCACATTGCCGTCGACAATGGAAGAGAGCGCCTTCTGGTAGCCGATGCGGACGGCCTGCCTGAGTTCTAGGCCACGGTTGATCTCTTCGCGGATACGCTCGTAGATAAGTACATTGGCATCCACCGCCATACCGAATGTCAGGATGATGCCCGCGATACCCGGAAGCGTTAGCGATGCCCGCGAGAGCGCGAGAGCACCAAGGATGAGAATGGAGTTTGCCGTCAAACAAACGACCGCGACCATGCCGTAGCCCAAGTAGTACATAAGCATGAAGGCCGAGACGACGATCAACGCAAGGGTTCCTGCTCGAACGCCGGCTTCGAGGTTGTCTTGGCCAAGATCCGGGGCGATGGTGTTTTCAGAGATTGGGTCGGCCGAAATCTTGGCCTGGAGCGAGCCCGCTGTCAGCACGCGAACAACATAGTCGATCTCTTCGGGTGAGAAGTCGCCTTCGATGATCGCCGAGCTTGAGATACGCGAGTTGAGCCTCGGTGCGGTGTAGACCTCGTCATCGAGGAGCACGGCCATATTGGCACCAGTGTTCGGGCCTGTAAGCTCTCCCAAGCGATTGGCACCCGAAGCATCCATTGAAAATGCGATGGCGGGGCGACCGAGCGAGTCGACCGAACGGCGTGAGTTTTCAACTTTCCATCGCCCGTCTTGCTGGGTCATGCGGAGCCCGCGAGTGTCCCATGCGAGCATGTAGTAGTCACCCTCATACTCTTCGACGACATATTTATACCGTGTTGCAAAATACGATCCGGGGTCAGCGATCATATTTTCGTAGCCCGATACTGAATCAAACCAGCTTTCGAGTTTGTTGAGCTTGAACCAGCGGGCGTCGCGGGAACTGGCCTGGGTTGGGCCAGCTTCGCGGAGTTTTTCGCGGAGACGCGCTTCATCCGGGTGTGTATAGATAGACGAACCAGCACCGGCAGGTTCAGCAGTAATCCGAAAACTCAGAACACCCGCAGCCTGGACAAGACGCTTGAGGTCAGAAGTGTCGTCGAGTGAGTTGCGGTTTTCGGAGTAAAAATCATAGGATTCTTCCACGCGATCGAGCTGGTCGCTGAGATCGGGGTAGCGATCGCGGATGCGGGTCAAGGCACGCTCACGCTGGCTAGGAAGTGTAATCACGCCATCGGCGGCGTTGTCACGGATCGTCTTTCGCTCCTTAGACTGCTCAAGCGCACGGCGGACATCCTGAGGAGATACAGCACTTTCGAGAACTGTATCACGGGCGGATTCATACGCCAACTCCGCCTCGGCGGCATCGTTTACAAGCTTGTCGATCACCTCATCAGGTGTGTCTAAGTTGAGCGAGAAAATATTAAGCTGGGCACGGAATCGCTCGGCATCATCAAAAGCTGCGGCGGCTTGGTTGAGCAGATCGAGAACCTTGGGGCTGTTTGCACCCATACGCATAATCTGAGCGTCCCGCTCGGCGGTAGGGAGCGCCATGACACGCTCAAACTCGTCGGGTTTGATCGATGCAACGCCAAGCTTGGCCAACTCCTCTTCGAAATCCTTGCGAAGTCCTTTGACATAATCACTAGGCAGAGGCATCGTGATCTCGATGCGGTCTTGGCCTTGACTGACGATCTGAATTTCGTAAAGCCCGTTGGGGTCAATACGCTTCTTGAGGACTTCGATGATCTTGGGGATGACCTGCGATGCGTTTTCAGAACGATCAATCTGAACGGAATAGACCAGCGAGGCACCGCCCCGGAGATCTTTACCGAGTCCGATTTTCTGGGATGGCGGGCTTGAGGCCCAGAACGCAAGGGCGAGCATGACCATGGCAAGAATTGAATTTCGAGTGAAGTGACGCATGCAATGCCTCTTGGTATCCGGGGTTAGCCGGTAAATACTGATATGGTACTTTTATTTATTTGGTTTCGGCGAGTTCTGGTGTTTCTTCGGCCTCTTCTGATTCTTCTGCTTCTACGGGGGCCGGTTTTGATTTGGAACTGATGATCGTTGAAACCGAAGAACGCGCAACACGGATTCTTGTGTTTGAGGCACGATCAGTTTCAAGAAGAACCTCGTCGTTCTTGATCTCGATGATGGTGCCGATGATCCCGCCAGCAGCCCGAACCTTATCCTTCTTGCCCAGACCCGCCATAAGAGCGGCGTGCTTCTTGCGTTCCTTACGGCCTGAGAGCGAAGTCATAATAAGCATCCCCGCCATCATAAGAAGCAGGATCGGAAGGAGCGAACCAAAGCCACCACCGCCACCACCAGCAGCACCGGCTCCTCCATCAGCGGGTGTGCCGAGGGCTTGAGTACCGGATTGAGGCGAACCGGAGGGAGCCCCCAAAACGCCTCCAGCAGAGCCAGAGTCTTGAGCAATCATAATGTGGGTTGCCCATGCGGCAATGGGTGTGCTGATGTCCATACAACGATACCTTTCATGACCCTGACGGGGGTATCCCGTTCGGGCTTGGATGGTAGGTCACTCAATCCGGCATAGATAGGGTCAACTGGGGTTTGATTCAGGGGTACCCGATTCGACGAGTTCTTTGAGATGGGGCCTTTGCGCGATCAAGAGAGACCAATCGCCGGCGTTGATGGCGGATCGGAGATCGGCGGTCAAGCGTTGGAAAAATCGCAGGTTATGCAGCGTGACGAGGATTGGCCCAAGCATCTCGCCAGCCATGAACAAATGCCGAATGTAGGCGCGGGTGAAGGGCTGGCCATCCGGGGTCTCCCAGCCATGACGAGCGGGGTCACAGGCATGGCAATCGCAGCCAGGCTCGATTGGATTCGGATCGCGGGCAAAAGGAGCGTTGCGGAGGCGAATCTGGCCATTGCGGCCGGGCTCGGTGGTAAAGGCGTTGGCATTGCGCCCATTGCGGGTAGGCAAAACGCAATCAAACATATCAACCCCAGCCATGACGGCGGCGACAATATCGCATTCGTAACCCACACCCATAAGATAGCGGGGTTTGGATTCTGGCATCTGAGGAGCGGTGTGGCGGACAATTTTGGCGATGTCTTCGGGGGACTCCCCCACTGCTACGCCTCCGATGGCGTAGCCGGGGAGGTCGATGTTGCAAATGCGTTCGACGGACCAGTCTCGTTGGTCCAGGTCGGTGCCGCCTTGGACGATGCCGAAGAGGGATTGTTCGGATGGGCGGGTGTGGGAGGCTTTGCACCGCTCCAACCAGCGGACGGTACGCTCGTTTGCGATTTGGAGACGCTCGGCGTGGTTGTAGCCGGCTTTTTTGGTCGCGTCTCGACGAGCGGCGTGGCGGAGGCGGGTTTGGTTGACGGGGGCTTCGGCGGGATCAACCGATGGCGGGCAGTCGTCAAAGGCCATCATGATGTCTGGGCCGAGGTCGTTTTGGACCTGCATGGCGATTTCGGGGTTGAGGCGGACCATCGAGCCATCGAGGATGGATTTGAAGGAGACGCCGTCTTCGTCGATGGCGTTGATGTCGGCCATGGAGTAGGCCTGGTAGCCGCCTGAGTCTGTGAGGATGGGGGCGTTCCAGTTCATGAATTTGTGGACGCCTCCCATTTGTTTGATGAGGTCTGAGCCGGGGCGGAGCATGAGGTGGTAGGTGTTGTTGAGGAGGATTTGTGATCCGGTTTCTTTGACGAGATTTGGGAGGATGCCTTTGATGGTGGCTCTTGTGCCTACGGGCATGAAGGCGGGGGTGTCGAATGATCCGTGGAGGGTTTGGACGGTTCCGGTGCGGGCGTTTCCGAGTTTATTGTGGATTGTGAAGTTGAGGGGGTTTGGCATTTGGGGAGGATAGGGAAGAGTTACCACAGAGGGCACAGAGGACACAGAGAAGAATGGATTGGGGAAGAAGATAGGAAACCACTCAGGGTGCCATGCTGATGGGCTTTTGCCATCTGCATGTCTTTGAGATACCAAGACCCGCAGGTGGCAAAACCCACCAGCGGGGCACCCTAAGGGTTAGCGGTGGTCTTGTTGGTGTTTGCTGGCTTTGCTGAGGGTTTGTTTTTCTTTGTCGGTCAGTGAGCCGATGCCTTCGGTGGCGACTTTGGCGAGAATCCGGTCAACTTCGTCGGTGGTTGGGACGCCTCGTTTTGGCTTGGCGGCTTTGAATGACTTTGACTTTTTGGATTTGCTGGATTTGTTGCGGGAGTCACCGAAGATATCGAAGAAGTCGAGGAGGTGGTGGGAGTTTCGGATGAAGTAGAAGCCGGCGATGGCTCCGCCCATGTGGGCGGCTTCTCCGCCAGCGTTGCTTGAACCTGCGAGAAGTTGAACGAGAGCAAGGGCGACATAGCCATAGGCGAAGACCTTGAGTTTCATGGGGATTGGCGGGAAGATGAGTTGGACGGTGGTGTTTGGGGAGATGTGGGCACAGGCGACGATCACACCAAAGACGCCGGCGGAGGCGCCGATAAGGGATGTTTTGTAATCATTTGAAAGGAATCCGGGGATGCTTGCACCGGTGACATTCCCAAGGACGGTGAGGATGGAGAAGAGGAGCCCACCTGCCAGGCCGCATATGAGATAAAACGCGAGGTATTTTCTGCCCCCAAGGTACTGCTCAACCATTGGCCCAAAGATCCAGAGCCCGAACATGTTCATGCCAATATGCCAAATGGATTGCGGGGAGTGAAGGAACTGAAAAGTAATGAGTCGCCAGACTTCGAGGCGTTGAAAGCCGTCATGAACGGTGAGCGATCCAATCTGATACAGAACCGGGAGTGCGGTGATCGCGAGGATATGGACAGCGACATTGATCGCGATGAGCCAGGTATTTACGGACCATCCAGGCGAACGGACAAGCATGCCTGGGCCCCCGGAGCGGGGCGGGCCGCCCATGCCGTGGCCTGATCGGTTGTAGTCTCGGTCGTGGATGCCCATATGGAGGTGCCTTTGGTCGGGGGAGCGTGGTTGTGGATGATTGGGGAAATCAGCCGGTTCATTCCGCTTTTCGGCTCGATTCGGTGGCTTTCTTGAGTGTTCGTCGTTCTCTTCTTGTAAGGGACTCAATTCCAGATGCCGATATTTTCTCAAGAATTTCGTCCAGATCGGCAGTTGGGGGAGAATCTGGCTCCAAAGGCTCAGATTTAGGGGACGAGTCCGTATTTTTATGGTCATTTGAGTAGCCAGGCACCATCTGGGCATAATCAAGAAACTGCAAGCGGCGGCGTTCGAGGGTACAGACGATGCCCGCGACGATGGCAATGGCAAGGAGCATCTTGGCATCGGCAAAAACCATCCCGACGAGCCCAACAGCAGTAGCGACCCAGAGCCCTGAAAAAGCGACCGCGTGGCGGGCAGCGAGATCGCCTCGTTTGCTGGACAAGTAAATCCGAAGAATGGTCGCGCCGTCGAACGGGTGCATCGGAATGAGATTGGCCAAGAGGATAATGATGTTGACAACATGGAAGGCCCAGATCGTCACAAGCCACCAAGGGGTGGTCTGATCAGAAGCAAGGATGAGATTGTGAATAGAAGACGATGGGCTCAAGGGATTAAAGATCGTCGCGTCCCACGAACCCGTCAGAAGGACAATCGGAATCACCAAGAATGGGATGAGGGCGAGGTGGAGAGCCGGACCTGCCAGGGCGGTGCGGAGTTCGGCTTTGGGGTCTTCCTCTTCAAACCGCGAGGGTTCGAGCCCGCCAAGGGGCCAGAGCATGCGTTGTGCAGAACTGCCACCGTTGCGGCGGGCGACATAAGCATGAGCAAGTTCATGGAGAATCACAAGGATGACCATCGCCACAAGGTTCGGAATAACAAACACCGCCCCGGCGTTGTGGCCTGGCATGGTGAAGATAAGCTGGGCGAGGAGATACACCACCATCAAGAGGTGGATCTTGAACCTGAGTCCGAGGATATTGAAAAAAGGAAAGCCCCATGCGAGGGGGTTTTCACCGTCGCCGAAAATTCTTGCGAGGACTTTTTTGATGCCTGCGAAGCGGTCGCCGTCATTGTCGTATGAGGATTTCCATTCTGGTTGATCCATATGAGTGATGGTACCGGGGAGTTGGCTTTGGGTTGTTCAGAAACGGGCTGGAAGCCCGTTCTACCGAAGATGGTTAGTGGTTCCAGGTGGATGAGC
>JAESRA010000219.1 GCA_016764895.1 Phycisphaerales bacterium
CAAAGTAAACCAAAGTAAACCAAAGTAAACCAAAGTAAGCTGGAGTAAACTAAACTAGAGTAAACTAGAGGCCCGTGCAACTGCATGGGCCTTTTTCCTACTATATAGTTAGACGACCTCATCTCCGGAGTCCCCATGATCAAGTTCAACTGCGACAATTGTGAAATGCTTATCGAACTCGATGACGACCAGGCCGGCACTAAGCACGAGTGTCTGAGTTGTGGCGATATTAACAGAGTGCCGGATTCGGATGCGGTTGAACCTGGGCCTGTGTCTACAAGTGGGCCTGTTGATCGTGCTGTCAAGGCGGGTTATCCTGCGGATTTTGGTCCTGAGACGAAGATTCTCAAAGTTCGGAGATGTTGGTTTCGTTCGCGTCCGATTCGGTTTGGTGTGGTTTTGCTTGTGGTGATTGCTTCGATTGTTGGAATGATCTGGGCGCAGTTGGGGGATCGCTCTGTGGCTTGGTATGCTCTGTTTGCTCCGCTGGCTTTGGGTGGATTCGGTTTGCTCGTTTGGTGGTGGCTTGATCGCTTGAGTGCTTCGTTTGAGATTACTACGAAGCGAACCATTATGCACCGAGGTTTTTTCTCGAAATCTTCATCCGAAGTCGTCCATGACAATATTCGCAATATTCAGATTGACCAAACCTTTCTTCAACGCCTTGCCAATGTTGGGCGGATCGGGATTTCGTCATCTGGGCAAGATGGCGTTGAAATCCAGGTGAATCATCTCGCCAATCCAGACAAGTTGCGTGAGATTATTGATCTCTATCGCCCGCTCTGAAGAACTTCCGGGTGTTTGGAGGCTCTGTGGTTTGGGGCGGTGCTTAAACTGAAAATACTTTTACCTTCAATCCTGTCCTATCGGATTTAAACCATGATCTCGAAAAGTCCCCTCTCAGTGCCCTAGAACGCGGATTTGGTGGTCCATATACTCCCCGCGTGACACTCAGCCCTCAAGAACAGAAACTTGCCGATGCTATCGCTCTCAAAGCCGATGCCTTGCTCCATGATCTCATCCTCCATGTCGGCACCCCGACTGGTGGATTCAACGAGGCGGGCATCGAGCAGACCCGCGATTTGCTCACTTCTAGGCTTGTTGCTTTGGGGGCGACCCATACCCAGACCGACCCCGACCCTAAGCCTCAATGGCTTCTCGGCGGGCAGCCCGGTGGTTATCAACCCAAGACCTCCATTTGCGAGCGTCTCAACAGCGCGACCTCAGGCCGAGTCCTTATCGCTGGTCATATGGATACCGTTCATGACCCCGATGGCCCGTTTCAGAAGCTTGATATTTCTGAGGATGGCAAGACCGCCATCGGGCCGGGTTGCGTGGATATGAAGGGCGGGTTGGTCATCGCTGTCGCGGCACTCGAAGCGCTTCAAGAGTGCGGCATCAAAGCCAACTGGACCTTTACCCTCAATGCCGATGAAGAGACCGGTACTTATCACTCTGCTCAAACCTTGGCCGACCAAGCCAAGCTTCATGATTTCGGTCTTGCATTAGAACCCGCGATGCCTGGGGGGGAACTTGTCATTGAGCGTATGGGGGCTGGTCAGTTTATGATCGAGACTTTCGGTAAGTCTGCCCATGTGGGCCGGGCGTTTACTGAGGGTATTTCTGCGGTGACCAAGCTTGCTGAGTGTGTTTTGGCGGTGGGGGATATGCCTGATCCTGATCGTGGTCGTATTCTGAATATCGGACCGTTGGAGGGTGGGCCTGTGACCAATGGGGTGCCCGATCATGCCAAGGCGTGGGGGAATGTTCGCTTCCCGGATCAAACAATTGCCGATGAGATTATTACGATGCTTGATGCGCTCAATACATCTGAAGATTCCTTGCCCGGAGTCAAAGTGCATCGGAGTTTTAACCGCCCTGCCAAGCCGCTGATTCCTGCGACGGAAGCCCTTGCGTTGCAAGCTCGCTCGGTTGCCGAATCGCTTGGCCAGAAGTTGCCCTTTGCAAAGACTGGTGGCGTGTGCGATGGCAATCTTCTCCAGCAGGCCGGGCTCCCGACTATTGACACTGTTGGTGTTCGCGGCGGCGGTCTTCATACCCCCGATGAATGGATCGAAATCCCAAGTCTCGTTGAACGCTGCCAGCTCCTTGCGATCCTTATCGCTCGGCTCTCGGCAGGCGGTTCCGAATTATAAAATCAGTTTCAGCCAAAAGGAATCAATGAGATGCCACCCCAGACTTCAACACAAACCGCCGGCAGTGAACTTCTGAGCGACCAGTCTATTCACGATGCGTTTAATATCATCGTTGATCAGGTCGCTGCATACTCTGCTCGCATTACCGATGTTCAGCCGCCAACTGCTGACCTCAAAGTGTCCTTCCAGCAGATGCTCGATGATGCTGCTAAGGTCAAGGGGCGTCCGCTCCTCTATCCGGCGATCTCCTCGGGGCTCGGCAATGGTGCATTGGTTGAGATGGCCGACGGTTCGGTCAAGTGGGACATGCTTACCGGGATCGGTGTTCATTTTATGGGGCACTCGAACCCGAAGGTTATCAAGGCACAGCTCGATGCTGCTCTTCTTGATACGACCAAGCACGGTAATCTTCAGACCTCTTACGATGCGGTCACTTTTGGTGAGAAGTTGATTGAACATGCCTCTAAGACTTCTGATCTTGCTCATGCTTTTATCACGACTTCTGGCGCGATGGCCAATGAGTCTGCCATTAAGGTTTGCTATCAGAAGCATGCACCGGCAACACGGGTGATCGCTTTTGAGCATTGTTTCATGGGGCGCAGCGTCACGATGGCCCAGATTGGTGATTCTGCGGCCGGTCGTCAGGGTGTTCCATTGTCTACGCAGGTCGATTACATACCGTTCTGGAACGATGATCGTGCCAAGGAAATGGGCGGTGCTACTAAGTTTATCGACTACATGATCGGGCGGCTCGAAAAATACCATGCCCGATACGCTGGCCAAATCTCGACCTTTATCTTTGAACTTGTCCAGGGTGAGGGCGGCTTCAATGTTTCCAATCCAGATTACCTCAAGGCGCTCATGGAGTTCTGTAAGGACAAACGCATCGCTGTTTGGGCCGATGAGATTCAGACCTTCGGGCGGACCCAAGAGATGTTTGCCTTTGAGTATTACGATCTCGGCAAGTACATCGATGTTCTGACTGTCGGCAAGATGACCCAGGCGTGCGCCACGCTCTACACCGAAGAGTACAACCCCAAAGCGGGTTTGCTTTCTGGCACCTTTACCGGAGCGACCGTCGACTTTACCGTCGGCAATGCCCTCCTCGACGAGCTTTCCTCAGGTGACAACTATGGTCCCAACGGCAAGTTTGCACAGCACCACGCCGAGTTTGCCAAGCAGGTTCAGGTTCTCGCGGCCAAGCATCCAGAGTGGTTCTCAGAAACGGATTCGCTGACCGGGGGCCTTGGCGGCATGATGCGGTTTACTCCGTTTGGCGGCGACAAAGCTAAGGTCATTGCGACATGCAAAGCTGCGTATGACGAGGGGGTTATTTGTTTCTGGTGCGGGCACGATCCGTTCCATGTTCGGATGCTTCCGCCGCTGCCTGTCATGAAGATGGAAGATTGGCCTCGCGTTTTTGAATGTATCGAACGAGCCATGGCCAAAGTCGCATCAAACTAACACCCGGAGAGCGTACACATGGACCGACTCAGGCAAGCACGCCCCGAAGACATTGATACCTTGTTGGGCCTAGCCCACACGGGGAACTTTATAAATCTGCCGCCATTCAAAGATCGTATTGCGCAGATGCTTGAGACATCTGCGCGTTCGTTTGATGCTGTGCGAGAGCAAGAAACCCCTCCAGAGAACCATGATCGAACCCACGATAATTATATTTTTGTTCTCGAAACTGATGAAGGCGAGTGTCTGGGCACTTCGGCGATTCGAGGCGGGATGATCGCGACGGATCATCCCAACCTTTCCTACCAGCTCATTAAGATGGTCCGCGAGTCTACACTGCTTTCAAAGACGGTTCACGAGCCTGACCAGCCCGACAATGACGACGACCGTATGATTGTGTCTGGCCGGATGGAGCATGTTTATGCTATTCTTTTCCAGGACACTGCCTGTCCTACGGAACTTGGCGGCAATGTCATGCGGCACAATGCGCGAGGCCGCGGGCTGGGCAAGCTTTTGAGTTATGCACGGTTTCACTATCTCAAGGAGCATACGGATTGGTTCTCGAACCGTATTTTGGCTGAGATGATGGCGCCGATCGACGAGTACAACGATGGTACTCCATTTTGGCGTGGTGTTATTCGTAAGTTTATTAACATGTCCTATGAGGATGCCGATCGGCTTTCAACGCATATGGATAAGCGTGAGTTCATGTACGAGCTTCTTCCTAAGTTTGTCAATTTGTCGTTGCTCAATGACGATGTCCTGACTTCGCTGGGGAGTATTGGGGTTGCGACTCGTCCGGCGGCGGAGATGCTTCGGGACCTTGGGTTTACGACGACTCACCGCATTGATCCATTTGATGCTGGCCCGCACCTTGAGATGCGTTTGAGCACTATGAAAGCTCTCGCGTGCGCCCCGGCGATTGTTGAGGTCGGTGAGCCAGGCCGTGATGCGATTGATGCGCTGGTTTCCACTGAAGATTCTCCCAATGGGTTTGTTGCGATCCGCACGAGAGTTGAGCATCCGTTTACTCAAGACAAGGGCTGCACGCCGGTGATTATTAGCCATGATGCGGCCAATGCGCTCAAGATTGCCAATGGTGCGACGGTGACTGTGAGCCCGCTCAAGTTCCAGCCTGACCGTCCGCGTCCTGAGGCTATCCCCGTGATCCATCTTCGCGATGAGATCCGTCGTCGTCGTCCTGATGTGATGGGCCAATCGCTCGCGGCCCTTCCGTTTAACGAGGTTGCGCAGATTGTCCAAGATCGTGTCGATCAGATCGGGCGGGATCTTCAAGACGATTGATTTTTGGTTTGTTATCCGGAGTTACGCCGGAGATTGAGGACGAGTTCAACTTCGCCCACTGCGCGATTGAGTTTGTTGGCAATTTCTAGAGCATTGAGTCCTTGTGTTGCCAGTTCATCGACTTGTTCTGGGAAGCTCAGTGGGTGGGGCGATTCTTTCATTGGCTTGGTATTGATTCCGCGATCTATTCTGAAGATGGGTTCTTCGGGTTTTGTTTTGGCGGGGCGTTTTTCATCAACCCATTGCCGATCTTCACGGTCTT
The DNA here is from genome assembly GCA_016764895.1 of Phycisphaerales bacterium. Classification (GTDB taxonomy): domain Bacteria; phylum Planctomycetota; class Phycisphaerae; order Phycisphaerales; family UBA1924; genus UBA1924. Next base: position 5,188 of record JAESRA010000219.1, read on the forward strand.
GATCGAGCCGTGCTCGGTCGAGGGCTTCGGGTGGGACGCTTGCGTTGGGTAGGGCCGTTTGTATTGGTTCAGGATCAGCAGGCCGAGCTGTGGCATGTTCAAGTTGAGCGATCCGTTCATTGGCTTCTTGCAATAGGATTTCGATTTTGGCGGCTTTGTTGTCCAGCACCGCGCCCATCCGTCTGGTTAAGTTTTCGGCATCGACCATCGCTTGGCGAGCCGGGTCCATCGAACCTTTTGCGTGGTTTTTGATTTTTTCGATCCGTTGGCTTGTGTCGCCCATCGTGTGGGTTTGAAGTTTTCGCTTGGCGGAGGATTTTATCAGCGATCGCATGATTACGATAAAGGCGAGAATTACCCCCGCCAAAAACAACATGCTCGGCCCCATCGGCATGTCCTGACCCTTGGCCCAGGTCTCAAAGAAGCTTTCAGAAGCCGGTTCTTGCGTTGTAGAGGGATTTGCTGAACTCAAATCCCGTTCCTGAGCGTCTGAGACGGGCTCTTGGCTTTGTGGGGTTGAATTTGATGGTGTTTCTGGGCCGTGCTGCAAGATTGGTTCCTTCTGGGTTTCTACACAATATCATCTCCGCATGGACTCTGCCCGTCAAGCATCGACTCAAACGGGCTCAAATCATGATTTGAGCCGTACACACCCAATAGCCGCGCCAGTCCTGCGCCGTTGGAGAGCCCTGAGTGGTGGATCAACCATCCCTGATACTCAGCGGCAAACCCTGATTGGCTGCTCCGGCGGCCCGGATTCGATGGCCCTCGCTGCTATTCTCGCCCTGGTCACCCCCAAACCAACCATCGCCCACATCATCCACGACCTCCGACCCTCCAAAGTGACAGGCCTAGATAGAGACGCGGTTGCTGCGCTTGCTAGGGATTTCAATTGCGTGTTTGTTGAGCGGTCTATCCACATTGCTGGGCAATCTGGCAATACCGAACACAACGCCCGGACCGCTCGTTACGAGGCGCTCGCTCAGATTGCTCAAGAACAGAATCTCGATTATATTGCGACGGGCCACCATGCCGATGACCAGCTCGAAACGATGCTCATGAATTTGTCGAGAGGTGCTGGGCCTCGGGGGCTTGCGGGCATTCAGGACTCTCGGGTTTTCAAAGGGGTCACCATTATCCGCCCTATGCTTTGTATCACCCATCAAGAGGCTCTCGATTTTTGTAGTCTTGCCAATATTCGCTTTACCTACGATCAGACCAACGACGATGAATCCTTTACTCGCAATCGTCTCCGCCATCGTCTTCTGCCGGTTTTGCGTCAACTTGATCCTGAGATTGCTACCAAAGCGAGCATGGCTGCGGATTCTTGCCGTTCGACTGTTTATGCGCTCAGGGAACTCGTCAAGTTTCATATCTGGCCTTTGGCGACTACGAATAAGGGCAGCATTGTTTTTACTCGCGATCAACTCCGCAGCCAACCAGATGCAGCGTTGGTGGAGTTGTTTCATCTTTCCATTGACCATTTCAAAGTAGTCGGGCGTGATTGTTTGACCCAGCAGGGGATTTATGATTCGATCCGAGCGATCACCGATTCATCGACTGAGCCGCGTACCTGCCGTCTTGGACCTATTGTTATTACTGTCACCGCCAATCAGATTATGATCACCCCATTTATCAACGGACCCAAATCATGACTCCACCCAGAATCACCCTCGTCGGCCACTGTCGCCCTGATGTCTTCGCCCTGACGGCTGCCGTCCGTGGATTCATCCCAAATGCCGAGGTCGTCGGCATTAACTCAGAGGACCAGATGAGCGATCCGACCGACCTGTACTTGGTTAACCGAATCCTCGACGGTTCGTTCCCAAGCGAATCGGGGATTGAGCTTATCCGCAACCTTTCTGATGGATCGCCACCGGCGATTCTCATCACCAACATTGAAGAACACGCGGTGGCCGCGATTCAAGCGGGTGCTTGTCCCGGATTTGGCAAGGCTGATTCCCGAACCCCCAAAGCCGAGCAAGCCCTCCGCAGCGCTCTCAAGATGGAAGCTAAGTAGATGATCGATACCGCCATTAAAATTTCTGAGTACCAGGCCCGCCGCAAGAAGGTTCTCGTTGCCCTCAAGGGATCGGTCGGTCTTGTCATGGCCGGCGACGGGGCTCCGCCTCTGCGTGGCGAGTGGTTTCCCAACTTTGATTTCAAATATTTGACCGGCATCGGGGGCGAGCCGGGGGCGATGGTTCTCTTTGATTCGACCAACCCAGACCCAAAGAAGCGTTGTGTCCTCCTGCTCAAGCCGGTCAATCCGGAGATGGATGTCTGGGACGGCTACCGTGATCTCGTCACCGAAAAACTCCGCCAGAGTACCGGGTTTGGCGCGATTTTCCGTACCAACTTTCTCCCACGGCTTTTGGGGGAAGCGGCCAAACGATCAAAGTCCATGTCGTGCCTCCACCCTTTGAGCACCTACACCCAGCCCGTTTCCCCGGACCTTGAAATCTTTCAGAAACTCACTGCCCGCATCCCTGGCTCAACCATCATCGACCAGTCCCAACTTTTGACCAATCTTCGGATGGTCAAGAGCCCTGCCGAGATTAAGCACATCCGCTCGGCCATCAAAGCCACCGCTGAGGGGATTGATCGGGTACTCCGTGCTGCCAAGCCCGGAATCAACGAACGGCAACTCCACAACGCGCTGCTCTCGGGTTTTACTGATATGGGTGCCAAGGTCGTCGCGTTTGACCCAATCGTTGGCTCTGGAATCCGCTCCACAATTCTGCATTACAAAGAGAACGACCAAGCCACGGCAGCGGGCGATCTCATGGTTCTCGACAGCGGTGCCGAGATCAATGGCTACGCCGCCGACATCACCCGCACGATTCCGATCAGTGGCAAGTTTACCAAACGCCAGAAGCATGTTTACGAGGTTGTTCTCAAATCTCAGAAGGCTGCCATTGCTGCTGTCAAGCCTGGCGCAACCATGATGCAGGTGGATGCTGCATCCCGAAAGGTTATCAAGGATGCGGGGTTCGGGGACTACTACCTCCATGGCGTTGGGCATCACATGGGTTTGGAAACCCACGATCCGGGTGCCCACAGCGTCAAACTCAGGCCTGGCATGGTCGTGACGATCGAGCCGGGGGTTTATATTAAGGATGAGGCCATTGGTATCCGTTTGGAGGACGATATCCTCGTCACCAAGGACGGCCGCCAGAATCTGTCATCAGCGATCCCCATCACGGTCAAAGACATCGAAGCCGCGATGAAGCTCAAGCCCAAAAAATGATCCGGGTGGCCCGACGGAGGATTCTGATCCTCCTTCGGGTTCATTGAGGAACAAACGGACCAAGACCCGAAGGAACGCAAAGCCGTTCCGTCGGGCCACCCATGATTTGGTCTTAGTTCACCAGTTTCTTGGCATCGGCGATGAGTTTGTCAACTTCGTCGGGGTCGTCGTAGCGGTAGAGGCCGATTACTTTTCGGTCTGGTCCGAGCAGGATCAGGCGTGTCGGGTGATTGATGAGTCGTCCTGAGTCTTGGGTATCGCTGGGATCGCCTAGATCGAATTTGAGCCCGTCCATGACCATTGATGCGACGATTGCTGGGTCTCCGGTGGCGTAGTGCCAGCGTTCTTCATCGCTCCCGTAGCGTGAGGCATATTCGTCGATGGCTGCGGGGGTATCGACATCGCCGTCGATTGAGATGCTCATGAAGCGGAGGGAGGTGCCGTAGGTTGCTTGCTGGACTTTTCGCATTGCTTGGGTCATGCCTGGGCACCAGAGCGGGCAGGAGGTGAAGAAGAAATCTACAACGGTGTACTGTCCGTCGAGTACTTTGTGGGTGATGGTTTCTCCGTAGCGGTCGATGAGTTCAAAGTCGGGTACATAGAACTCGGAGTACAAGTTTTCTGGGTCTTGGGTAGTCTCGACCATCGGTTCAATGATCGGTTCAATGGTCGGGTCAATGGCTTGGTCAAGAGCCGCTCGCTTGGCTCCGCCCCGCAGGACGACCATCGAGTAGATGATGATTCCCAGCACAGTAATGGTCAGCAAGATCAGTGAACGCAGGAGTGTTTTTTCTGACATACACCAGTCTAGACATTCACCGCCGCTTGGAGGCTTGGCCCATCACCGCTGTTGCCAGAACCACACATCCGCCTGCAAACGCGGCTGCGATTAGCCAGTCGAGCCCTGCCGGAGCCCCCTGGATTCCGGGCATCCCCAGCGAGCTGCGGATCGCAGAATGCGCCCAGCTCAACGGATTGGCCATGGCGACGATTTTGAGCCACCCCGCCGCGTCGTTGATCGGGAACACGGCTCCTGAGGTCAGCCACATGGGCATCAGGACCGCGTTCATGATGCCATGGAACCCCTGTGATGAATCCACAATCCACGCGAGCCCCAGCCCCAGCCCAATCAATGCAATCGAGATTAAGGCGAGCCCTGCGCACGCCCCGATCACGCCCAAGATGGACATTTCTACCCCGAGGAACGGCAGGGCCGCCAGCACGACGAGCCCTTGGAGCATTGCTACAAGTGCCCCGGCCCCGACTTTGCCGACCACGATGCTCCATCGTGGAGCGGGGCTGATGAGGGCTGCGCGAAGCACCCCGTCATGGCGATCCTGAATGAGCGAGATTGATGCGAAGATTGATGCGAACATCACGGTGAGTGAGGCCACGCCGGGGATCATGTAGGCCGTGAGGTTTTGATCTGTGTTTGTTTGTCCACCCCCCCCAATCCCCC
>JAESRA010000220.1 GCA_016764895.1 Phycisphaerales bacterium
ACAATTTCACGGCGCTGAACATTCCACCCGAACATCCGGCCCGGCAGATGCACGACACGTTTTATCTGGACAGGGCCGGGGATGCGGAACAGCTGGTGCTGCGCACCCATACGTCGCCGGTGCAAATCCGGCACATGCAGTCCCAGCCCCCACCCCACCCCCAACTCCAACTCTCCCCAAAGGCCATCAACCGATGGCCTCGTTCACGCGCACACAAATACGCGCCGCTGCCACACACATCCGTGGCGTTCTGGCCGTTATCAGGAACCATATAAACCAAAATTGTTATATAAAACTTCATGTTTCCAAATATACCAACACGACACAAGTAATCATCACGCTTTCCCGATACTTCCCAGCATCAAGTCGTTCAACCAAGGATTTGCATTTGCACAACTCACACACAACAACACAAGCCACCTTCCACCTCAGCGACTCCGAAGTCTCAACGCTGCTCCAAGCCATCAAAGTACGAAGCAAAGCCTACAACAGCAATCAAGAAGACAAAAGAAAGCATCACCGATTCACCCCCTTCAACCATGAAGCCGCAGCAACCTTCGAACACCCAGGCGGCTCCACAGACAAATGCCACGCACTCCTCCTGGACATCAGCATCTCAGGCGTCGGAATCGCACTACGAGGATTCCTCCACAAAGGAACCACCATCTCCATCACCCTACAAACAAACGATGGCGAAGAACACATCGCCTCAGGCATCGTGCGATGGTGCGATTATTTCGAAAAACAAGTCCACATGGTCGGCGTCTCACTCTTCGACCACATCGACCCACGAAACTTCGCCGCCGAAGCCGAGTGGATATCCCTCTCAATCAACAACGACGACACCACATGGATGACAGACCGCACCGCCCTGGTCATCGAAGAAGACCCCATCGAACTCAACGCCACCAGAATGCTCCTACTCAACGCAAATATCGAACTCACAAAAGCCGAAACCATCGGCGCCGCAATAGACCTCATCAAAGATGCACCATTCGACATCGTCGTCCTGAGCGATTCAGCATACGACAAACTTACAATCCAACAATCCATCGAACAACTCAAAACGCAAGGCTACACCGGCCCCATCCTCGTCTTCTCAAACTACGCAAAAACCCGCAAAGACACCCTCATCAACGCCGGAGCAATCGCAGTTATCCAAAGACCCACCGAACTCCCAGCATTCCTCGTCGAACTCAGCGACATCTTCACAAACGACTCAAACCCCGCAGAAAGCACCGCCCCAATCTTCTCCACACTCTCAAATGAACACTGCTCCGACGCCTTCTTCGATGAATACATCAACCTCGTCAGCGAATCAATACCTCGCCTAGAACTCTCAATCAAAAACGACGATCCCGCCCCAGCAATCAAAACATGCCGCTCCCTCTACTCCACAGGCTCAAGCTTCGGCTTCCCCCTCCTCTCATCAACTGCACACCAAGCAGTCAACTCACTCAACGCCTCTTGCTCACCCAAAGAATCCGCCATCTACATCAGAAAACTCATCCACATTATCAGACGACTCAGAGCCGCCGAACCCGAAAAAATAACCCCCAAACGCCGCCTATTCAAAAACTAATCCGCCCTCAACAAAATACACCCTCCTGCCATCACCACTCCGGCCCTCTCTCGGCTTGCACGAGAGAGGGCCGAGATGATGGCTCCCTTGCCCCTTCACCCCTCTAGACCACAATTCTCTTGGAATCCCCACAAATATCGTGTACATTACACTCAACATGACCACACCCAAAAAATCACGCCTCCTCTCACCACTCGCCACCCTCGCCCTCACCACCGCCCTCGCCACCGCCCTCGCTGCATCCTCAGCCCAAGCAACCTGGTCCATCCTCATCACCGACACCCGCACAGGCGAATTCGTCGTAGGATCAGCAACCTGCCTCACAGGATTCGATCTCGCCATCGAAACCCCCATCATCCTCACAGGCGTCGGCGCCATCACCGCACAATCCGCCGTTGACGCCACAGGCACCAACCGAATGTTCGTCCGCGACCGCCTCCTCGAAGGACAACCCCTCTCACAAATCCTCAACGAACTCTCAACCCTCGACCCCGGACACAACAACCGCCAGTACGGCATGATCACCACAACAGGCGACACACTCACCTACTCCGGAATCGACAACGCCAACTGGGCCGGCGGAATCACAGGCAGAATCGAACAAGGACGACCAGGACCACAAGACGACATCGTCTACGCCGTCCAAGGCAACATCCTCACCGGTCAACCAGTCGTCCAAGCCGCAGTCGACGCACTCATCGCCGCAGACACCGACCTCCCCGGAAAACTCATGGCCGCCATGCTCGCCGCAAGAATCACCGGCGGAGACGGCCGCTGCTCCTGCTCACCATCAGCCCCAACAAACTGCGGCTCACCACCACCAGGCGATTTCAAATCCGCACATGTCGGCTACATGATCGGCTCAAGAGCCGACGACACAGACTCCATCAGAGCCTTCTACGAACTCCCAAACTCCCAAACCTCCACCGCCCTCACCAAACTCGACCAAAACCAATACGCCCTCTCAGACACCGACGGCAACATCCACATCTACACCAACGCCACAAACACAAACGACCAAGTCGCCCACTTCAACTTCCAACAAACAATCCAAACCAACCTAACCGATCTCACCAAACTCACCGCCGCCGACCTCGACAACAACGGCCTAAACGACCTCGTCACCCTCTCAGGCACCCAAGACATCTCCGTCTTCCTCCAGACCGCACCCAACACCTTCGATCCACCAATCCCCGTCACCATCGACCACTCCATCAACGACATCGAGACCATCAATATCAAAGACCTCCCAGGTGAACAACTCGTCCTCTCCGCAATTGGACTCATCGGCACCTACCACTTCGACGGCACCCAGCTCATCCTCGTCAACCGAGACTACGACGAAGGCACCCACATCGCCTCACAAATCCTCGACATCAACAACGACAACATCCAAGACATCATCGAAATCAACCTCCGATCTCAAGTACAAATTGAGTTCCGAACACTCGCAACCGACGGCACCTTCACACCCCAACCACCCAGACTCTTCCCATCCGAAAACCCCATACAACTCCGCGCCGCCGACATCAACAACGACGGCCTCATCGACATCCTCGTCGCCACCGGCTCCTCAAGAGTCATCGACACCTTCATCAACACAGGCACCCCAGAAAACCCAACCTTCGCCACCAAAATCTCCTCCCCAATCGCCGCACCCGCAATCGACTTCCAAATCACAGACCTCAACAACGACTCTGTCCCAGACATCGCCGTCATCATGACCTCAGGAGCAAACCTCCGCTACTACCTCGGCGACAACAACGGAAACTTCACCGAAACAAACCGCACCCGCCTAGGCGGTGCCCCCACAAACATCCTCCAATCAGACCTCAACAACGACGGCGACCAAGACCTCATCACAAACGCCACCTCCAAACTCCTCATCTACGACAACCTAGGCAACGCAACAGTCCAGCGACAAACCGGTTTCGCCAGAGGCGACAAATTCATGTTCATCAACATCGCCAACCAAAACGCCGCAGCAGATGACCCCGTAGACCAAATGCAAACCCACTTCGCAGACTTCCGCGCCTCCCTCACCGGCAAAATAGACGCCATCCAAACCACAACATCAATCCCCTCAAGAGTCCTCATCGACGACCCTTCCCCTCCCCAAACCATCCGCATCGAACTCCGCGACTGGCAATCAAACCTCATCACCGCCCCCGCAACCTTCACTCTCCACTTCAACCAACAAAACCTCACCCCCTCACTCCCAATCAAAATCGCCCCCGGAATCTACAACATCCCCATCTCCGCAAACTCCGCAAACAAAGCCATGCCCGGCCCCCACACCCTCAAAATCCAAGCAACAATCAACAATCAACCAGACACTAAGCCAGTCACCCTCATGCCCTCCCTCACCATCTCCACAACCAACTCCCTCGCCGACTTCAACGCAGACTCCTACCACGACTTCTTCGACATCGCCATCTTCCTCAAAGCCTTCACCGCCCAAAACCCAATCGCCGACCTCAACAACGACACCCTCTTCGACACCACCGACATCACCCTCTTCCTAACCGCCCTAAAATCCGCCCCCTAACCCCCCAAAGTAATACCCTCCAAAACAAGC
>JAESRA010000022.1 GCA_016764895.1 Phycisphaerales bacterium
CGCTCGAGTTGGCGCGGGAGCCGATGTTTGAGAGCGAATTCGGGAAGGTGTGTTTCGGGTGGATGCTGTATCCGGATGGTACAACCTGGTGGCACAACGGGATGACTGGCGGGTACTCATCTTACATGGCGGTTAATTCATCGCTCAAGTTTGCGGTGGTGGTGCTGACCAACGGGGCGAGCGGGTACACGACGCCGGCGGGGACGAAGATATTTCAGGAGTTGGCGGGGATGGATGTTGAGCCGGTGAAGATCAAGGTGGCCGAGAAGATCGACGAGGACTACGCGGCTCGATTGGTCGGGAACTACAAATCGTCTATTTTAGAGATGACGATCACGACAAAGAACGGCAAGTTGTTTGCGATGGTCAAGGGGCAGTCGGCGTTCTTGGTGGTGCCTGTGGAAGGAGAGGTTGGGGGGGATCGGTTCCGGTATGAGGCGGTGGATGCGGAGTTGGGATTTGATGTGCCTGTGGAAGGGGAGGCGACGAGCGTGACGCTGTATCAGAATGGGGCGGAGTACGAATGTATTCGGATAGATGAATAGTTATTCGCCGAGGGTTTTCTTTCTTCTGAGGACATGGTGGTAGTGTTGGGCGAAGCGGTGGGATTCGTCGCGGACTTGTTGGAGTAATCGGAGGCCTGGGTTGTTTCTTCCGAGTTTGAGGGGCTCAGAAAGTCCTTGGATGTGGATGAGTTCTTCTTTTTTTGATATGGAAATGACCATGGGGGGTTTGGTGTCGAGTTGGTCAAAGGCGTCCATGGCGGCGTGGAGTTGGCCGACGCCGCCGTCGATGAGGATGACATCGGGGTAGAGTTCTTGGCCTGCGCCGGCGTCGCGGTAGCGGCGGGAGATGACTTCTCGCATGGATTGGTAGTCGTCGTTGGCGCGTCCGCCTGGGAGGTTGGTGAAGGATTTGATTTGGAAGCGGCGGTATTCTTGTTTGAATGGGCGGCCGTCGATGAAGCAGACTTTGCTGCCGACGGTTTCGCCGCCTTGGAGATGGGCGATGTCGAAGCCCTCGACACAGCGGATTGGGGTGGAGAGATTGAGAGCGCGGGCCAGGGATTGGCAGCCCTTGAGGGGGTCGATGTAGCCGATCTCGGCTTCGGGCTGCCATTGGTCGCTGGTTGAGGCGCGGTCGTCGATTTTTTGCATGGCGTTGATTTGATCGCGGAGGGTGGCGGCGCGTTCAAAGTTCATGTCGGCCGAGGCTTGGTTCATTTCTTTGGTGAGTTCGCGGATCATGGTGGAGCGTTTGGTTTTGAGGAATCTGGTGAAGCGGTTGATGTCGTCGCGGTAGAGTTCTTTGGTGATGGACTCGTTGCAGGGGGCGGTGCATTTGCCGATGGCGGCGAGCAGGCATGGGCGGAAGTATTTGTTTTTTGGATCGCCTTGTTTGATGTCCAGCGAGCAGGTGCGGAACTTGAAGACGGATTGCAATGCGTCGATGGCTGTTCTTAATGCGCCGGCGGAGGTGAATGGGCCGAGGATGGAGGCGTTGGTCATGCGGTGGTCTTTGGAGCCGTCGGGTTTGACGCCTGAGGGGTTTCGGGTGACGAAGATTCGGGGGTAATCTTCGTTGTTGGTGATGATGAGGTAGGGGTATGTTTTGTCGTCTTTTTGTGAGGTGTTGTATTTGGGTTTGATGTCTTTGATGAGCCGGTTCTCGGCCAGGAGTGCTTCCCAGGCGGTGTCGGTTTTGAAGACTTCGAAGGTGTGGACTTCGTTGAGCATTTTGTTTTTGCGCGGGCCTAGGTCTGTGGAGGGGAGGAAGTATGAGGAGACGCGGTCGCGGAGTTTGGCAGCTTTGCCGACATAGAGGACGGCGCCTGTGTGGGATTTCATGAGGTAGACGCCGGGTTTGAGTGGCAGGTCGCGGGCGTTTTCGTGGAGGCGTTTGATTCGGGTGGGGTTGTCTTCGGTGCCCCAGGCGGGGGTTTCGACTGGGGTGTCGTTTGGTTTGAACGGGATGGGGTCGTCGATGGGGGGCACGGGGGATGGTATTCTGGAAGAGGGAGGGAGAAGGCAATAGGCAATGGGGGAAGAAGGCAATGGGGAAGAGAAGAGGGGAGAAGAGAAGAAAGACCCCCTCCGTCCGCTGCGCGGACACCTCCCCCACAAGCGTGGGGGAGGAGGAAGATGAAGATCACAGGCGGGACGCCTGTGCCACGGCAACTTGTAGGACCTGCTATTGCCTATTGCCTATTGCCTATTGCCTAAGACACTACTGCGCCGAAGACGGCGAGTAGTGGCACCCAGATATAAAAACCCAGCGGGGTGGCTGGGCAATGGGGATCGAACTTCGTTTATTGGATTCACTCGTAGATGAAGTCTGGGCCTCGCCATTGTTGCCATTTTTTGAGTCGGAATCTCCAGAAGCTTTCTTCGAAGTTGGCTTGGGATTCTGGGGACCACATGCGGAAGGCATCGAGCTGGCGGGCCTGGCTGGCGATGCGGCGGAGTTCGTCTTCGGCTTCTTGGACGGTCAGTGGGTCGGCTTCGCCTGAGCGGACAGCCGCATTGACCAGGTCGCGGTAGAGGGCGTTGACATGGGCGTACTGTTCGAGGGTTTGCTCTGACAGTGTTGCGTCATTGAGCCGGTTGGATTCGGCGCGCAAGATGGTGTCGATGGCGCGGGCCTGGTGGCGTTGTCCGGTGGTGCGTTCTACGCGGCAGCCGGAGGAAAATGCCAGCACAAGGGTGGAGGCAATGATGACGATTGGTGTTAAACGAATGCTCATGGAGTCTCCATCGGTTCTCGGACGAATCGGCTTGAATGATCCGCCCTCCAAAGTGGAATTCTTTGGGGGGTGGACTTTAGGGCGTATTTACGACAGGGCAAGTCGGCACATCATCTCTACGCCCAATGGGATGGATTGATCGTTGAAATCGAAGCTTGGGGTGTGTAATCCGGGGTATGGGGTGTTTTTGTCCTTGGCGAGCCCGAGGAAGAAGAAACAGGAGGGGACGAGTTGGGCGTAGAAGGAGAAGTCTTCGCCGCCGAGGGTGGCGTGGGGGACGAGTTGGGTGTTGGTGCAATTGGCCGAAGATTGGGCGATTTCGAAGACATGGTCGGTTTGGTTTGGGTCATTTTTGGTGACGGGGTAGCCGGGGATCCAGTCGATTTGGGCGGTGCAGCCCAGGGCTTTGGCGGTGGATTCGACCAGTTGGGCGAATCGGGCTTTGGTGGCGGTTCTGGACTCGTCTGAGAGGGTCCGGAGGGTGCCTTGCATGTGGGCGGCGGCGGGGATGATGTTGAAGGCGGTGCCGGCGTGGAGGGCGGTGATGGAGAGGACGACCGAATCGGTGGGCTCGGTGGAGCGAGAAACGATGGATTGGGCGGCGGTGACGATGTGGGCGGCGGCGACGATGGGGTCGTTGCTCAGGTGTGGATAGGCGGCGTGGGCTTGGGTGCCTTGGACGGTGACGGTGAACATGTCGGTGGCGGCCAGGAGTGGGCCGGGGCGGGTGGCGATGGTGCCGAGGGGTTGGTCTGGCCAGCCGTGGAGGCCGAACATTTTTTGGATGGGTGGGCCCAGGAGGTCGGTCATGATGCCGTCGCGGATCATTTTGGCGGCTCCGGCTCCGCCTTCTTCGGCGGGTTGGAAGACGAGGGTGATGGGGTTTGGGCGGTGGTCGAGTTGGGAGAGGATTTTGGCGGTGCCCAGGAGGATGGCGGTGTGGCCGTCGTGGCCACAGGCGTGCATGGTGCCTTCTGTTGTTGACTTGTGGGCGTTGTTGGAGATTTCGGTGATGGGGAGGGCGTCCATGTCGGCGCGGAGTCCGATGCAGGGGCCGGGGTTATTCACCGTTGCGGGGATGTGGGCGAGGACGCCGGTACCTGTGTTGGGTTCTTTTCCGCCGATGTTGGCGATGAAGTTGATGCCGAGGTCGGTGAGGTGTTTTTGGATGACCGTCGATGTGCGGGATTCTTTGAACTTGAGTTCTGGGTGGGCGTGAAGATCGTGGCGGATGGCGATGAGGTCATCGAGGATGGATTCGATGCGGGCTTGAAGATCGGTGGTGGTGGATGTCATGTGAGAGTATATGGAGGGTTGTTTAGGCGGCGCGTTTGTAGAAGTTTTCGTTCATGAATGAACGGGCGGCCGATTCGATGTCCATGAATTCGAGTTGGTGGGAGTCATTTGAGTGGGCGTTGGCACGGATGGCGTTAAAGATGGCGGCGTTGGCATCGAAGGCGTCAACGATTTCAGGGTCGAAGTGGGTGCCTTTGCCGTCTTGGATGATTTGGGTGGCTTTGTCGTGGCTCATGGCTTTTTTGTAGACGCGTTCTGAGGTGAGTGCGTCGTAGACATCGGCGATGGCGATGATTCTGGCTGCTAGGGAGATGCCTTTTTCTGAGACGCCGAAGGGGTAGCCTGAGCCGTCCCATTTTTCGTGGTGTTGGAGTGCGATTTCGATGCCCATGTCGATGAATTCGTCGGTGCCGAGTTTGGTTCGGATGGAGAGGAGTGTTTCGGCTCCGATGAGGGCGTGTTTTTCCATTATGGTGCGTTCATCTTCGGTGAGTCGGCCTGGCTTGAGGAGGATGGAGTCGGGGATGCCGACTTTTCCGATGTCGTGGAGAGAGGAGGCTAGGACGAGGCGGTCGGTCCAGCCCTCGGTGATTTCGGGGTGGTTTGGTGCGATGTGGTCGGCGATGACGCGGGCGAAATATCCGATGCGGTCGAGGTGTTGGCCGGTGTCGGTGTCGCGGTAGTCGGCGAGTTTTGCGAGGCCATGGATGAGGGCGTTTCGTTTTGCCAGTCCGCTGGTGACTTGGCGATGGACTTCGTCTTGGAGTTGTAGGTTGTTCTGTTCGAGGGCATCTTTGTAGCGGCGTGAGGCGAGGTAGAAGACCGTTGCCGTGAGGATTACTACGCTGAGGGCGATCGAGAGTTCTAGGACGAAGAGTTTGTCGACTTGCGACTGAGGCATTTTTACATTGGCTTGGACCCATGTGTCGGTGAGCAGTACCGAGCCCATAAGTAGTCCGGCTTGGGCGATGAGTACGCCGGTCATGAATGCCCGACGGCTGCGGGGTCTGAATGCTATTTCGATGGCTGGTGTATGACTCACAGGTGTTTGATCGGGAGCAATGGATTTGAGATACAGCTTTGGCAAGGAAATCCTGTGGAATCGGAGTTATCGCCGAGGGTTGCGCCGATCAGCGCGAGCGTAGCGTCCGAGTTATTGATTATCAGGGGTGTTATGGGGTAAGGATTCGGTCGCAGGCATCGAGGGCGTCGGGGATGTTTTGGTATGCGTCCGAGAAGTTTGGGTAGATTGGCTGATCTTTGAGGCGGTTGGGATCGGGGGTGGTGAGAGAGTCGGGGGCCGTGGCGTTGAAGAGGTCGGCGAGCGCGGGGTTTGCGGGGATGTTGCGGGAGGTGGACTCGGCGAGGAGTTTTTCGACGCGTGGCGAGAGAAGGAACGCAGCGAGTTTTTTGGCGTTCTCTGGATGGGGCGACCCGGTGATGATCCCGACGGTGTTGGGGAGCAGGACCGGGCCTTTGGAACTCAGGGTGGTGAGGATCATCGGGGAATCGAAGGAGTCATACACGCAATCTACTTTCCAGTTGTTTCGTTGACCGGCCCAGACATCGTCGGTGTCGGTGAGCCCTAGGTCGATCTCGCCCATCGCGATGGCGCGGACGACTGTTGCGTTGCCGTCATACAAGCGAATGTTGTTGGCTTTGAGCATGGTGAGCCAACGCTCAAACTCTGGGAGTCCCCACTGGGCTGCCAGGATGCCCATGTGCCCGCGGGTGGTGCCGAACTGGGGGCGGGCCATTCCGATGCGGCCTTTCCACTGGGGCTGGGCGAAGTCGCGGAGGGTGGTGGGGGGATTGTCGATGCGGTCGCTGGCGTAGGCGATGACGCGGGGGCGGTTGGCAAAGCCGACCCATGTCCAATCGGGATCAATGAGGGTTTTGGGCCATTGGTCATCGACAAGGTCTTTCATGCCGAAGGGTTTGAGGACTCCTGAGTTTGTGAGGTCGATGGTGCCGAAGGGTTCGGAGGACCACCAGACATCGCACTTTGGGTTGTTTGCTTCTGCTTTGAGGCGTGCGACGAGGCCGGTGGTTTTGGTGGCCTCGGTGTCGCCGACGAGTTTGACGGCGATGCCTGTTTCTTTGGTGAATTCGTTGACGACCATTTTGGCAAACTCATCGTCGGCGGATGTGTAGAGGACGACGGTTTGGTTGGGGGTCGAGGGAGGGTTGGGCCGGCATCCGGTGAGAAGCAAGAGCAGGCAGGCGATGGGGATGAGGCGGGTGATGGTCATGGGTGGAGTGTAGTGAGAAACGATCACAGGCGGGAGGGCTGCGCTACGGCAACTTGCACAATCCGCCATTGCCCATTGCCCATTGCCCATTGCCCATTGCCCATTGCCCATTGCCCATTGCCCA
>JAESRA010000221.1 GCA_016764895.1 Phycisphaerales bacterium
AAACATGCGAAGCCGCGAAAAAAAGAATGTGTGTAGGTTTTGAAATTTCTGTTAACTTATTTGTTAACCATATTGAAAAAAATCATTACATTTGTTAACAACACACAAAAAAAATACGTAATGGTAAAATATTTCAATCAGATAAATTGGTTGTTGTGGGGGCTTCAGGTGTTTTTCCTTTTAGCATCATTAACAACACTTTTTTTTTATTTCAATGGTGGTGGTGATCTTGAATTACTATCATTTTTATTCCTGTTCTGGTGTTCATTTCATTGCTTTATGCTGAAAAAGAAACACAAAAAACACTATATTAATCAGATCACTGACTTTACAAAACATGGTGGATTCAAACATTTGAATAGACGTGGAAGGCGAACAATGAAAAAGTATTTTTCAAAAATGAAATCATTAAATAAATAATGCCATATTACACACAATCAGAATTTGCAAAGTTAATTGGAAAATCAAATGCATTTGTTTCCACTTACATTCGACGTGGTAAAATCATTAAATCTGGAAAAGTTATTGATTCATCCGTTCGTGAGAATTCAGATATGATGAAAAAATTTGGTGTTGGTGATAATGTTCCAGCATCTAAAAAAAAATCAAAAGAAATTGTAATTGAAAAACCAAAAAGGAATAAAACAATTACATCAGCACCGATAATTTCACCACCTGTTGAAAATAATGGTGGACAATATCAGCTTGATCTGGATAAAAAGGAAGCTGAATTGGAATTTAAACTTGTTTCAACTCGTATAAAATTGATTGAAGAATCAAAATTGCGTGGTGAATTAATTCCTGTTGATCTGGTTTCAGAATTGATTGCAACAATGTCAAGATCAATAGTAACATCATACAAAGATTCCATGGATTTATTTTTGATTGAGATAAATCACCGGGCAAAGATTTCAGATAAATTTGCTGCAGAATTAAAAGGTGAAATGACATCACTAATTAATAAAGCACATGATAATGCAATTGATAAAGCAATTTCAGGTGTAAAAGAAATTTCACCAAAATTAAATGATGATGGAAAAGTATAATTATTCAGATCAATTAATTTCAATACTTGAAAAATCACGTTTTAAAATTTCTGATATTATGCCATCAGCATGGTGTGAGGGAAATAGAAAAATGACACCAGATATATCACCAATACCAGGGCCATTTAGTTATGATAATTCACCATACATTCGTGAAATTGTAGATTGTCTATCACCATCACATCCATCAAGAAGAATTTCAATAATGAAAGGTGCGCAAATTGGATTATCAACTGGACTTATTGAAGCTGGAATTGGTTGGATTATTTCACAGAATCCTGGAAACATTTTATTTTTAGTTGGTCATGAGGACCTTGTAACAGATGCAGGAAAAAAAGTTGATAGGATGATTGATAATTCAGGAATACGACATTTGATAAAATCTACATCTGGCAGGACTAGAAAAACAAAATCTGGTGATACAGATAAAATGAAAGAATTCCCGGATGGATATTTGAAAATGGGTATTGCAAATCATAAAGTATTAAGAAATATTTCAATGCAGTATGGATTCATTGATGATTTTGAAGCAATGAAAGGTGATACAAAACAATCTGGTGATACTTCAAAAATGATTGAACAAAGATTTGCAGCATTTGATAAAAAAATGAAGTTGTTTTATATTTCAACTCCGGAACTAAAAGAAACATCAAACATTGAACCAGTTTATTTATCTGGAGATCAAAGAAAATATCATGTTCCATGCCCGTGTTGTAGTGAATTAATTTGTTTGGAATGGGAAATTGAATGCGAAAATGACCAGGTAGAACATGCTGGTATGTTTTGGAAACTTGATGAAGCTGGTAAATTGATTCAAGATTCAGTTGGTTATGTTTGCCAAAAGTGTGGTGAATTTTTTGATGATTCAAATAAAACTGAATTAATTAAAAATGGTAAATGGATTCCAACAGCTGAACCATCACGGCCAGGTAATTATAGTTATCATATTTCAGCTTTATATGCACCAACATACATGTATGGATGGGAACATTATGTTAGAGAATACATTGAAGCGAATCCACAAGAAGGAAAACGAAATGAAAACAAATACAAATCATTTAGAAACCTTGCACTTGGATTAACTTATGAACCAACTGGTGAAAGTATTTCAGCAAATAAACTTCAAGAAAATATTCGTGAATATAAAATTGGAACACTTCCTGAAAAATTAAGTGTTAGCGATGGAAATGGAAAAATTGTATTAATAACTTTTGGATCTGATTTGAATGGACTTGAAGATGATGCACGTTTGGATTGGGAAATAATTGCACATTCAGAATCAGGTGCAACATATTCAATCAGTCATGGAAGCATTGGAACATTTATACCAAATCAAAGTGAAAAACAAAAATCAAGAACTGACCGTAAAAAATGGACATATCAACATGGCCATGCTAATTCTGTTTGGGGTGAACTTGATAAAATTTTAGATACTGTATTCAGTACAGATACAGGTCGTAAAATGAAAATTTTTATTTCTGGAGTTGATGCAGGTTATCAATCAGTTCATGTTTATCAATATATTGAAAATTCAAATTTCAATGTGTTTGGATTAAAAGGGAAGGACATGGACAAATACACAAATATAAATGCAGATTTAAAGACATTCAGAAAATCACGTGAACGTGGTGATCTGTTCCTGGTTGAAACAAATACAACAAAGGACCGACTGGCAGAATTAATGAACCTGAATTGGAATCCAAAATATCATGAAGTTCAACCAGCAGGTTTTATGAATTTCCCGGAACCATCAAATGGTAAATATTTATTCACAAATTATTTCAGTCATTTTGAAGCTGAACATAAAATTTTGGATAAGGATTCAAAATATAGATGGCTTAAAAAATCATCAGCGCATCAGAATCATTTATTTGATTGTAGATTATATGGTTTAGTTGTTCGTGATATTTTACTTGATAAAATTTTCAGAGAATTAAAAATACAAAATGGTGTGTGGCAGGATTATGTTGATATTTTGATTAGACCAAAAAAATAATTATATTTGATGTTCTGAATAGATGATGCCAATTTTTATTTAGTTTTGTGATTTGAAATGGATCTATTTTGTAGGTCCATTTTTTTGTGCATAAAAAAACACCAATATAAATATTGGCGTTTTTATTTACCTAACCACTAACAAGTTTAATATGAAAAAAACTTAGTATTCAAATATACAATTAAATATTGAATGAATTATCAATTTCAATTATTTTCCTGTTTTTGAAATATGAAATTTCATCACCTGGTTTTGCATTTTCATATTCGTGAATAAATTTTTCAATTTGTTCAGGTTTCCATCTGATTGATGCAGCAGCATTTCTAAATTTATTTTCAATATCTTCACGAATCATTGAATAATGATGTAACATGCATTCTTTTTTATTAAACAAGTGCATGTTCCATGATGTATTTACTTTAACTGATGGATCTACAAGCTCAGTATATTTAACATCATTGATATATTTTGTTGTTGGATATAGTTTTGAAATGAATGGCATACAATATGATTCAATTGGATCTAGTTTCCAATTTGTTTTTTTGTAATATGTATTCATCCACGTTAAAGAAACATCAAAATCTTTTTCAATTGCTATTGATTTTGCATAATCAAATTGATCTTTATTATAAAAATGGTCGCAAGCTGACAAAATGTAATGTGTTGATTCTATTTCCCTGGAATAATCAAGCATTAAATTATGTTTATCAATTTCATTTTGTTTGGTCCTTTTGGATAGGTCCGGTATAAATTCAACTGATTTTACTTTTGAATATTTAGATTCAAGGTATTTTGAAAATCTTAAAACTTCATTTGATTTGTTTCCAGTATTTGAAACTGTTTGATAACAGATCAAAATATTATCAACTAATTCATAATGATTCAAAATTGATTGTTCCAATAATTCTAATCCATTAAAAACTGTATAGCAAATTGTTAATTTCATAATTTAGTGATATTTGTTATTGAAGAAAGTTTTGTTATTCCTTCACCATCTTTAACATCACACAAGAATATATTTTCATCCTTTAATGAAGTAACAAGCGTTTTTGCATTTGCATCTTTACAAACTTTCCAGCTCATGCCATCCAATGAACTGTTTTTTGATAGTGGAAATAAATTATAATCAATTACTTCAAGGAATTTTTTTGAATAAGTTTTACCAGCTCCAGCCGGTTCACCTTTTCTTTGTCCAATATAACCTGGCCAATAAAAGAAATCATCATTTTCTTTGAAATAAATATCTTTGAATGAAATCAGATCATAATTTTCAATGTTGTTTTTTATAAAATCAACAAAATTTTCATCAATGTAATCATCAGATCCTAGAACAATGACTGCATCAAATTCAATATTTTTCAAATATCGGATTGCTCTGTTCCATTTATATGATAATGGTCTATTAATAACCTGTTCACAACCAGCAACATCTGTGTAAAATGTTAAAAATGTATGATCTGATTTGTCAGAATAGATCATGTACTTTTCGATGAATGGCATTTTATCAATACAAAACTTTACAGTTTTTTGTCTATGGTGCATTGCTGATATTACAATTATTTTTTGTTCCATCTAAAAAATTTTATAGGATTACCAAAATAAACTTTATTTGCTTCAAGGTTGCTTTGTTTTGTAACAACACCACCCATTCCAATCATACATCCTGCAGGAACATCAACACGTTGATGAATTATCACACCCATTCCAATGTTTGTATTACATCCAATTTCAACATGACCACCAATAATTGCATGTGGTGATATTGTAACACCTTCACGAACAATTACATCATGTCCAATGTGGACACCTTTCATTATAAATGCATCATTTTTTATTTGAGTATTCCTAACTGTTCCGGCATCAATTGTATTATGACCATTTATAATTACATTATCATCAATTATTACACCATATTCAGAATCTTTTCCCCAATATTTTTTTGATTCTGCAGGTGCTCCAATTATGCAATATGGTCCTATGTGTACATTTTTACCAATTTTTACATTGTCAAAAATAATTGCTGTTTCATGTATCATAATTAATTTTGTTTTAAGTTTGAATAAAATTTGAATGATTCATCATCCATGTTTTGTTTTAAAAATTGTTTATTTGAATCATCATTAATGTATCTGTAAAAACTACATGTGTGATTTTTACCACCACACATTCCAACACCATGTTTAATTCCAATTGATATAATTTTGTTTGGGTGAAATGTTAAACCATTTAATTGTTTCCACAAATGTAAATCAGTATATGGTTCATGATCTACTGGCCATTTAATATCAAGTTTTGTTTTTAACAATGTATTCATGGCACTTGCTCGCCTTTTATGGTTCATTGTAAAGTGTTTATTTATTCCAACATGATAATAAATAGTATAATTTGTTCCAATTATTTCAGGTTTTCCATTTAAAATCCATTGATTCACCATTGTTTGAATGTATTCTGGATGATACCAATCATCATTTTCAATTAGAATAACACAATCAACATCATTTTGAATGCGTTCATACGCTAATCTGTAGCGCCATGTAATATCACATTTATCAGTTATTGGCTCATCATTCATTAACACAACTTGATATGGTTGTAATGTTTGATTTTGAATCATTCTTAAACAATTGTTTAAAAATAATGGCCTATCATTTCTATCTGGTATTATAATTCCAACTTTTATATTATTCATAATTCAAAGATGCAAAAAAAATTCCATTTATAATGGAAAAAAAAAGAATAATGTTAAAAATAATATCAACTTTGGAGTTCAATAAAATGAACATTAAAATATATTTTATATGATAAGTGATGCAGTAGGTTTGGAATTGATTTCCAAAATAGTAGGGTATAAAATCACAAAAGGTGATTTTAGTAATGTTACACCAAATTTACCACAACGTGTTGCAATTATTGGTGAAGCAAATACAGGAAATCAGGCTGGTTTAATTACAGATGGTGTTGAAATTACAACAGCACAACAAGCTGGTGAAATGTATGGTTTTGGTTCTCCAATTTATCATGTAATGAGAATTTTAAGACCAAATTCAGGAAGTGGAATTGGTGGAATACCAACAATTGTTTATGCTCAAGAAACTGCTGCAGGTTCAACTGCAAAAATTCTTGAAGTAACACCAACAGGTGTTGCTACTGGAAACGGAACACATACAGTTATTATTTCTGGTCGTAAAGTATTAGATGGTGTATCTTATGATTTTACAGTAAATGAAGGTGATACAACTGATGATATTACTGCAAAGATTTCTGATGCAGTAAATAATGTTTTAGGTTCACCGGTTATTGCAACTGAAACTGGATATGAAACAATTCTTACATCTAAATGGACAGGATTAACAGCAAATGATATTAATGTAACAATTGATACAAATGATGATGATCTTGGAATAACTTATGCAGTTGTTCAAACTTCTGCAGGTGCAGGTGTTCCATCTGTTCAAGGTGCATTAGATCAATTTGAAAATGATTGGGTAACATTGGTTGTTAATACTTATGGTGCTGTTCCTACAATAATGGCTTCACTTGAAGCATTTAATGGAATTCCTAACCCAAATAACCCAACAGGAAGATATAGTGGAATCATTATGAAACCATTTATTGCTTTGACTGGTTCTACATTAGAAGATCCATCAGTAATAACTGATTCACGAAAAAATGATGTTACAATTGCAATTTGTCCAGCTCCATTAAGTAATGGATTTCAATTTGAAGCTGCAGCAAATGCTTGTATTCTTGAAGCTAGAACGGCACAAGATACACCACATATTGATATTGTTGGTCAACAATATCCAGATATGCCAGCACCAAAAACAATTGGTGCAATGGCAAAATATGTTAACCGTGATGCATTTGTTAAAAAAGGATGTTCAACTGTTGAATTGATTGATGGAGTTTATCAAATGGCTGATTTTGTTACAACATATCATCCAACTGGAGAAGTTCCACCACAATTTAGATATGTTAGAAATCTAATTTTAGATTTCAATGTTCGTTTTGGTTATTACTTACTTGAACAAATTAATGTTGTAGATCATGTTATTGCAACAAATGAACAACAAGTTTCTGCAACTAAGGTTATCAAGCCAAAGCAATGGAAACAAATTGTTGATAATTATGCAAAAGACCTTGGTAGACGTGCATTAATTGTTGATGTTGCATTCATGCAAGATTCAATTATTGTTGGATTGAGCACAACGAATCCGGATAGATTAGAAACTTTTTTTAGATACAAACGAAGCGGAATTGCTAGGATAGCAAGCACAACTGCTGAAGCTGGATTTAATTTTGGATAAAATTGATAATTAATTTTTAAAATAAAAAAGATATGGCTGTTTCAGGTGACATCATAGAAATCACATACAACCACCCAACACTTGGGAGTGGTACATTTTTTCCAAAAGCTGGTGAAGGTAATACATACGACCCAGGGGGAATCAGAACAGCAGATGATGCTGCAATGATTGCTGGTGATGGTAGTCCAATTTGGCAAAAAAACAGAACTAGAGGGTCCTTTGAAGTTGTTATTGAAAACGACCAAAACGTTAGGAATGATGCACAAAAGATTTCTGATCTGATGGCATCAAATGAACCAGCTGATTGGACTTTTGAAGTAATCAATGGTACAGTTTGGGGTGGTTCTGGAATGCCTGTTGGTGATATTCAACCAGATATTAATGCTGGAACAATGACATTGAAAGTTGCCGGTGGTGGTTTCAAGAAGATTGTTGGATAAATTGTAATTTATAAACACATACACATAAAATGCAAAAAGAAGTAGTTAGTATTGATGTAGCTCAAAGCGAAATCAATAAATGGTTAGATTACAAAAAAGTTAACGAAGGTAAACGTGAATCAAATTCAAACACAATTGAATCTTTGGTTTCAGCTGTTCAGGTTGGAAAATTAAGATTTGATGATACAAAAAAGACCTTAGTGCAAACACTTGATTTTCCACTTGGAAAGAATCAAGATATTAAGGATCTTGAATATCAATCAAGAATTGGTGTTGGAAAAATTCACAGACATTTGAAAGGCTTAAAAAGTGATGATGCTGATGGTCGTTTATTGGCTTATGTATCTGCTTTAACAAATCAACCTAAAGGAATAATTGGTGAAATGGACACAGAAGATTATACAGTTGGTCAATCAATAGCGATTTTTTTTCTGTAACTGATAAGAATTTAAACACTTTTATCACGTCAGTTGTAAGAGCGCATCATTGGACACCCGATAAAATTGAAAATCTGTATCTTGATGATGCAGATTTTCTTGGTTTAGAATACTGGTATAATGATGTGGCAGATATGGTAAAAGAAATGAATAGTAAATAATAAAAAATGTCAGCTAGATTTACAATACCAACAATTTTTACTGCAGTAGATAAATTTTCTGCTCCAGTCAAAAAAATGGGTGCATCTATTTCAAAATTTGCACAAAAAGCTGAACGTGGTGTTGCCCGTGGTGAACGTGCATTTAGAAAATTAACACCATCACTTGGATCTGCTACAAAACAATTTTTATCATTTGCAAGTGCTGCTGCAATCGGTGGTGCAATTATTGGTGGAATAGGTTTTTCAGTTAAAGCATTAGTTGAATATGAAGATGCATTGGCATCAACACAAGCCATTACAGGTAAATCAAATGAAGAATTTATTGCCTATGAAAAACAAATTCAATCAATTGCAAAAACAAGTAAGAAATCAACAATTGAAATTGCAAAAGGATTTGAAGTTGTTGGATCTTTAGCACCTCAATTATTAGCAAATGCTGATGCACTTGGTGCTGTTACAGATGCAACAATTACATTATCAAAAGCATCTGGTGATGATTTAGCAACATCAGCATCAAGTATGATTGGTGTAATGAATCAGTTTAGTTTAACGGGTGGACCTGATGCAATTCGTACAATGAATGCATTGGCTGCTGGTTCTGTTGCTGGATCTTCAAATATTACCCAAATTGGTGATTCAATGAAAAATTTCGGTTCAGTTGCAGCCGGGGCTAATTTGACACTTGAACAATCTGTTGCACTTGTTGAAGTAATGGGTAAATTTTCATTATTTGGTGCTGAAGCTGGTACAAAATTACGTGGATCTGTTTTAAAACTTCAAAAAGCAGGTTTAGGATATACAAGTGGACAATTCAGTATGAATGATGCACTTGCTGAAGCTAAAGCGAAATTTGATTTATTAGCAACTGCAAAAGAACAGGATGCATTTTTGAATAAAACTTTTGGTGCTGAAAATGTTTCAACTGGTAAGATATTGATGAATAACACAGATTTGTTTGAACAATATACAAAAGCAGTTACCGGAACAAATACAGCAACAGAACAGGCTGAAATAAAATCCAATACATTATCAAATCGAATGGCTGAATTAAAGGCTGGTTGGGTTAATATGATAACAGGAAGTGATGGTGCTAAAGGTGCATTGGATGGTGTTAAAAAAGCAATTGTATTTTTGACTGATAACATGGAAACAATTGTTTCTGTTGGTTCAAAAGTTATTGGTGTTATATTGGCAGCAAAAGCCGCATTAATGATTGCACGTGGCGCTATAATGGCATATAATGTTGCAACAAAAGTTATTACTGCAGCTCAATGGTTATGGAATGCAGCAATGATGGCAAATCCAATTGGTGCTATTATAGCAGCAGTTGCATTACTTGCTGCTGGTGTATATGCATTATCAAAAGCATTTGATACATCGACCCGTTCAGAAAGATTGAATGGTGAGGTTAGAAAACGAGCACTTGATGCAACAATAGATCAGCGTGTTGAGGTTACAATGTTGTTTTCAGCATTAAGAAAGGCAGAAGTTGGAAGTGATAATTATAATAAAACGCTTGAGAGGTTAGAACAAATTCAGCCGGGTATAATTAAGCAATACAACTTACAAGCTGGAGCTCTTGATGATATTAATCGTGCAGAAAAAGATTTAACTGCATCAATTTTAAAACGTGCTGAAGCTGAAGCTAGAGCTGAATTGATAAAAGAAAAATTTAAAGAAGCTCAAGTATTAAAAGATGAAGGTCCTAGTTTCCTTGATAAAGTTGCAGCATTTAGTTCTCAGATAGATCCAATTGCCAATATAATGGGTACAACATTTACTGCTGAAGATTTAAACAAAGCTAAAATTAAAAACCTAGAAAATGATGCTGCTTTTTTAGCAGACCAACAAGCTGCAGAACAATTAAATCCGCAGCAATCGTCAAATGAAAGTATTTCAAAAAGTATAACTGAAAATAATCAATCTTTAACCATTGATTTTAAAAACATGCCTGAAGGTGTTACAGCTGAAGGTGGTGAAGGTACTAATTTTTCAATGCCAGCATTGGGAACAACTAATTAAAAATGGGTGATCTAAGAATTATTGAAAATGGTGATGGTGGTGATGCAGTTTTAAACGGTAATGATCTTGAAATCATTAATGGTTTTCAAAATATGCCATATCTTGGAATGTTTGGTGGAAATATTAAGGCATCAACAGTTGGTGAAAAGGTTGAAAATGAACAAGCGTTTGATTGGTGGG